>JANPMR010000660.1:0-4288 GCA_031427055.1 Rubrivivax sp. | reverse complement strand
GCACGGCCGCCGCGTCGCCGCGCTGGCTGAAGTCAGCGAAGCCCTCGCCGTGCGCCACGGCGACGGGCAGGCGGCTGCCGGCCATGCCGGTGAAGAACAAGCTGGGGGACTCGAGCACCTCGACCAGCGACAAGCGCGCCTCGAACTGCTCGCTCTTGTTGCGCGTGAACTTGGGCCAGGCCTGGGCGCCCGGGATCATCGGTGCAAGCGCGGCCAGCATCTGGCAGCCGTTGCAGACGCCAAGCGCAAAGCTGTCCTGGCGGTTGAAGAAGGCCGCAAACTGCTCGGCCAGCGCCGGGTTGAAGAGGATCGAGCGCGCCCAGCCCTCGCCCGCGCCCAGCGTGTCGCCGTAACTGAAACCGCCGCAGGCGACGAAGCCGGCAAACTGATCCAGCCGCACACCTGAAGACTTCAGCCCGGCCTGCAGGTCGCTCATGTGGACGTCGAAGGTATCGAAGCCCGCCTGCGCCATCGCGTAGCTCATCTCGATGTGCGAGTTGACGCCCTGCTCGCGCAGGATGGCCAGCCTGGGGCGCGCCGTGTGCACGGCCGGCGCCTGCGCCGGGTCGAACGTGACATGCAGGTGCAGCCCCGGATCGTCGATCGCGCCGGCAGCGGCGTGCTCGGCATCGGCACAGGCCGGGTTGTCGCGCTGGCGCGCGATGCGCCAGCTGACCTCGTCCCACTGCTGATGCAGCGTCTGCAGCGGCACGGCGTAGACGCACTTGGCGTCGCGCCAGACCTCGACCACGCCGCGCTCGTTGGGCTTGCCGACGACATGCGAGTGGCGGCTCAGGCCATGAGCGCGCAGCACCGCCATCGCGGCGTCGCGCTCGCTCGTGGCCACTTGCAGCACGGCGCCGAGTTCTTCGTTGAACAGCGCCTTGAGCGTGAGCTCGTTGCGCCGTTCGCCCACCTGGCCGGCCCAGTTCTTGGAGTCGCCATGCTCGGCGCGGCTGTCGGCGATGCCATCGCTCTCGGTGACCAGGATGTCGACATTCAGGCTGACACCGCGATGGCCGGCAAAGCCCATCTCGCAGACCGCCGCCCACAGGCCGCCGTCGCTGCGGTCGTGATAGGCCAGCAGCCGACCCTGCGCACGCAGCGCGTTCACCGCGGCCACCATCGCCTTGAGTAGCGCCGGGTCGTCGAGGTCGGGCACCTCGTGCCCGAACTGGCCCAGCACCTGCGCCAGCATCGAGCCGCCCATGCGCTGGCGGCCGTGTCCCAGGTCGATCAGGATCAGGCTCGTGTCGCCGGGCTGCAACTGCGGCGTCAAGGTGCCGCGCACATCGTCCAGCGTGGCGAAGGCGGTGACGACCAGCGACACCGGCGCAGTGACCTGGCGGCTGCCCTGCGCGTCCTGCCCGCCTTGCCCGCCTTGCCCGCCTTGCCATTTCGTGCGCATCGACAGTGAATCCGTGCCCACCGGGATGCCGATGCCCAGCGCCGGGCAAAGCTCCAGCCCGACCGCGCGCACGGTGTCGTAGAGCGCCGCGTCTTCGCCGGGCTCGCCGCAGGCCGCCATCCAGTTGGCGCTGAGCTTGACGCGAGACAGCTCGACGGGCGCCGCCAGCAAGTTGGTGATGGCCTCGCCCACCGCCATGCGGCCCGATGCCGGCGCGTCCAGCGCCGCCAGCGGTGTGCGCTCACCCAGGCTCATGGCCTCGCCGCGAAAGCCGGCGTAGTCGGCCAACGTGACCGCGCAATCGGCCACCGGCACCTGCCAGGGGCCGACCATCTGATCGCGGTGGCTCAGGCCGCCTACCGTGCGGTCGCCGATGGTGACGAGAAAACGCTTGCTGGCCACCGTGGGGTGGCGCAACACGTCCAGCGCCACTTGTTCCAGCTTGACGCCGGTGAGGTTCAGCGTCGGCGCGCTGCGTGCCACGCGCGTCACGTCACGGTGTGTCTTGGGCGGCTTGCCCAGCAGCACGTCCATCGGCATGTCAATCACGCGCTGCTTCTTTCCATCAGCGCCGGAGCCGTCTTCCAGCACCAGCTCGCGTTCGGCGGTGGCCACGCCCACCACGGCAAAGGGGCAGCGCTCGCGCACGCACATCTGCTCGAACAGCGGCATGAGGTCCGGGTTGATCGCCAGCACGTAGCGCTCCTGGCTCTCGTTGCACCAGGCCTCCTTGGGTGCCAAGCCGGTTTCCTCGAGCGGCACCTTGCGCAGGTCGAAGGTCGCGCCCTGCCCGGCGCCGTCCACCAGCTCAGGAAAGGCATTGCTGATGCCGCCGGCGCCGACATCGTGAATGGCCAGCACAGGGCTCAGCTCACCGAGCGCCCAGCAATGGTTGATGACCTCTTGCGCGCGGCGCTGGATCTCGGGGTTGCCGCGCTGTACGCTGTCGAAGTCCAGCGCTGCCGTGTTGCTGCCTGCCGCCATCGAGCTGGCCGCGCCGCCGCCCATGCCGATGCGCATGCCGGGGCCGCCCAGTTGCACCAGCAGCGTGCCGGCGCCGAAGGGCAGCTTGTGGGTCTGGCCGGCGCTGATGGTGCCCAGGCCACCGGCGATCATGATCGGCTTGTGATAGCCGCGCCGCACGCCGGAAACCGTCTGCTCGAAGACGCGGAAATAGCCTGCGAGATTGGGCCGGCCAAACTCGTTGTTGAAGGCCGCGCCGCCCAGCGGGCCTTCGCTCATGATCTGCAGTGCGCTGGCGATGTGATCGGGCTTGCCGATGGGGTCGCGCTCCCAGGGTTCATCGGTTCCCGGCAGGTGCAGGTTGCTCACCGAAAAGCCCGTGATGCCGGCCTTAGGCCGCGCGCCGCGGCCCACCGCGCCTTCATCGCGAATCTCGCCGCCGGCGCCCGTGCTGGCGCCGGGGAAGGGGCTGATCGCGGTCGGGTGGTTGTGGGTCTCCACCTTCATCAGCACGTGGGCGATTTCATGCCGCGCGCCGTAGGCCGGGGCATGGGTGAAACCCAGCGGCAACCAGCGCTCGACTGCGCCGCCCTCCATCACCGCGGCGTTGTCGTTGTAGGCGACGATGCTGTGTTGCGGCGAGGTGGCTTCGGTGTGGCGGATCATGCCGAACATCGAATGCGGCTGCGCCACGCCGTCGATCGTGAAGGCGGCGTTGAAGATCTTGTGCCGACAGTGCTCGCTGTTGGCCTGCGCAAACATCATCAGCTCGACATCGCTGGGGTTGCGGCCGAGCTTGCTGAAGGCCGCGACAAGATAGTCGATCTCGTCGCTTGAGAGCGCAAGGCCGAACTCGACGTTGGCCTGATCGAGCGCAGCGCGGCCGGCGCCCAGCACATCGACATGCGCCAGTGGCTCGGCGGCGCGCGCATCGAACAGATGCGCAGCTGCGTTACGTTCGAAGGCCACGCTCTCGGTCATGCGGTCGTGCAGCAGCAGCGCCACGGCAGCGCGCTCGTCGGCGCTCAAAGGCTTGGCGCTACCCAGCAGTGGTGACTTGAGCGCGAGGTGGAACTCGCTGACGCGCTCCACGCGGTGCAAGGTCAAACCACAGTTGCGGGCGATGTCGGTGGCCTTGCTGGCCCAGGGTGACACGGTGCCCAGGCGCGGCATGACGACGATGCGATCGCCACTTCCGGCATCTGTGAACGGGTCGCCGTAGGTCAGCAAGGCTGCCAGCTTGTCGATGTCCGCCCGCGTCGGCGCGGCATCGAAGGCCACCCAGTGAACGAAGCGCGCCGCCACCCCGGTTATGCGTGGGCAGGCAGCCTGCAGCCGCGGCAGCAGCGCCTGGGCGCGGAAGGCCGAGAGCGCGTCGCCGCCCTCGAAGTGCATCAGATGGAGGGGCGTGGCGCTCATTCGATCCCGGTGGGGAGGCAAGGAAGCCGCTGATTTTAGGGGCCGGTGGGATAATCAGCCGATGGCAATCCCCATCAAGACCACCGCCGATATCGCAGGCATGCGCCTGGCCGGCCGGCTGGCCAGCGAAGTGCTGGACATGCTCATGCCGCACATGCGTGCCGGCATCACCACGCTCGAGCTCGACCGCCTGGCGCACGACCACATGGTGCATGTGCAGGGCGGTATCCCGGCCACGCTGGGCTACCAGCCGCCGGGCTATCCGGCGTATCCGGCGTCGCTGTGCTCCTCGCTCAACGACGTGGTCTGCCACGGCATCCCGGATGACCGGCCGCTGAAGAACGGCGACGTCGTCAACATCGATGTCACCGTCATCAAGAACGGCTGGCACGGCGACAACAGCCGCATGTACGTGGTGGGCGAAGGCACGATTGCGGCCCGCCGCCTGTGCCAGATCACCTTCGATGCGATGTGGAAGGGCATCGTCAAGGTCAAGCC
>JANPMR010000659.1:0-1886 GCA_031427055.1 Rubrivivax sp. | reverse complement strand
TCGTCGAACTCGATCTGAGCGCGCTGGGCACGCCGCGCATGGACCACGGCAACTTCGTCGGCCTGGTGTCGACCTGGCGCACGGCCGACGGCCAGACGCGGGAGTTGTCGGACGTGTGGCTGGCGGCGCACAGGCCGCCCGACGAGCGCGGGCAAGAGCCCCCACCCACATGGAGCGACCTGATGGCCGCGCCGCCCGCAGCATTGCCGGGCGGTGAGGCCGCAGCCGCGCAGCCGGGCACAGCGCAAGCGAGCCAAGGCACGGCCCCGCACGGCGGTCTTCACGGCCGCCTGCATGGCCTGCTGGACGACGAGCGGCCGACGCCCTTGATCTGAGGCCGGCTCCTACAATCGGGGCTGAGCCCCGCACCGAGACCAACCCCTGAGCACCGATTTACCGCGCCGCAAACCCGCGCCGCACCGCGAGTACAGCCCGATCAGCGCCCGCGGCCGCCTGCTGATCGCGGTGCTGGCAGTCGCCACCATGCTGGGCTTGGCGTATCTGATCTTCGAGCGTCCGGGTGGCGTGCAGTGGAAGCCGCCGCCACCCCTGCCCGACCGCGCGCCTTGCGTTGGCGGCCAGACACATGATTGCGTCGGTGGCATCGCCAGCGTGATCATTGCGCCCGCCGCATCGGCGCCAGCCGTCTCGCGGCCCTGAGAGCGGTCGTTGCCGAGCCGCCAGCGCGGTCAGACCGCTTGCGTCTTGAAGGGAATTGCCGTGCCGCTGCCCGGATCCCCAAAGCGCTCGTACTCCGAGATCACCTGCGCCCCCAGCAGCAGCAGCGTGGCGGCCAGTTCAAGACTGAGGAGCACGGCAATGGCCGTGGTGAGCGAGCCGTACACGATGCCGATCTGCGACAGCGTCGCGAAGTACCAGACGAGCACGTGGCGCGACAGTTCCCACAGCAATGCCGCCGCCACGGCGCCGAACAGCGCATGTGCAAGCCGGGGTCGGCCCACCGGCATCACCAGGTAAATTGAAGTCAGCACGAAGACCTCGCCGGCCAAGCCAAGCAGGTACAGCAGCAGCCCCGAGACGCCGCCCAGCGACCACTCGCGCCAGAAGACCAACACGCGGCGTTCTCCCATGGCCTGCAGGCCACCGGCCACCAGCGTGACGAGCAGCAGCCCGAACGCAAGGCACAGGATGTAGCCATAGGGGATCAGCGCAGAGATGATGAAGTGACGGCGGCGGATCGCGACACGGTGGATGAAGATCACCGACATCGCGTTTTCCAGCACGGTGAATGCCAGCGAGCTGAAGAACAGCATGCTCAGGAACAGCACCCAGCCCAGCACGTCACGGTGCGCCAGGAAGCCTGCAAGTTCAGCAACGATGGTCTGCGACTGGCCTGGCACCAGCCATTCCAGATAGCGGCGCACCGTTTGCAGCAGTTCGACCTGGTCGACGAAATGCGACAGCGCAATCACCGTCAGGATCAGCAAGGGCACGATCGACAGCAGCGCGTAGTAGGCCACCGCCCCCGCGAGCAAGAGGCCCTGGTTGGCACGGAAGCCGCGCAGCACCTGCAGCATGAACCGGCCAGGGTGCTGCAGGACATCGGCGAGGCGCTGGGCTGGGTGCATGGACCTGCCATCGTCGGCCGCACACCCCGCATCCGTCTGTAGGACGCGCACCCGCGGCGCTGTCGGGCAAGGGCCTTCATCCTGCTGTGTGCGTCATCGAACCGACATGGCTCCCGATGCCCTTCAGGCTGTGTTCAGCCGGGCCATTTGGTCCTGGACCGATCACCGGCACCTCTGGCACAGCGCCGGCCGTTCGCGGCCCGACGCAACGTCGACAACGAAGGACTCGCATGAACAAGTTACTCATCGCCGCACCACTGGCCGCACTGTTGTTGAGCGCCTGTGTGGTTTCACCCG
>JANPMR010000658.1:0-2514 GCA_031427055.1 Rubrivivax sp. | reverse complement strand
CGGCCCTGCCCCAGCGCCGCGGCCCAGTCGACATCGCCCAGCCCCGCCGCGCCGCCGGCCGCAATCACGGTGCGCAGCGCCGGGCACTCGGCGCGCACGGCACGCAGGTTGGCCATCGACGACTCATCGGCGATGGCCAGCACGGCCGCGCTGTCTTGCAGGCGATAGGCCAGCGCCTCGGGGCCGAAGAGCATCGACAGCGGCATCGCCACCGCGCCCAGCTGGTAGATCGCCATGTGCGCCACGGCCGTCTCGGGGCGCTGCGGCATGACGATGGCGACGCGGTCGCCGCGCTGCACGCCCAGGCGCACCAGGGCGTGGCTCAGGCGGTCGGCCTGCGCCTGCAACTGGCCGTAGCTGAGCGTGCCGGCACGGCCGTCCTCGTGCTCCCAGGTGATCGCCACGCGCCGCGCCGTGGTGGCGTCGGCGGCCCAGCGCGTGCAGCAGGCCTGGGCGATGTTGAAGCGCGCCGGCACGGCCCATCTGAAGCCGGCATGCAGATGCGCGTGCGACTCGTGGCCAAGCGCCGGCACCTCTGAACGCGGGGTTCTCGTGGGCATCGGCCGAGCTTAAGCGGATGCCGGGCCGGCGGCCCTGGGGCGTTCCCGCAAGGGCGCGCGTCAAGTTTGCTCGCCGGCTGCCGAAAACTTCACACCGGGCCCCCGTTGCCCGCTCCTGCGCCCGACACCCCATGCGATTTGCACAGCTCTCAGCCGTCAAGCACCTCGTCCGCGCCCTCAACCCGCTGCCCTTCAACGTGCGCGACGCCGACGGCACGCTGCTGCTGGCGCGTGGCCGCCTGGTCGACACGCCAGAGCAGCTCGAGGCGCTGTTTGCCCGCGGCGCGCTGGTCGACATCGCCGAGCTGCGCCCGGCCGACGACGACATCAGCACCGCCAACCGTGGCGACCTGCCCGCCATCTGGTCACGCTGCCTGACGCAGGTGGCACAGACGCTGGCGCAGTCCGCCGAGGCCGACTTCGCCAGCGCCCTGGACTCGGCCACCGCGCCGGTGCAGGCGCTGATCGCGCGCGACCCCGACCTGGCCATCTTTCAGGTGCTGCGCCGCGGCCACAACAGCGACTTCGACTACGGCGCCCAGCGCTCGCTGCGCACGGCCATCACCTGCTCGCTGGTTGCCCAGCGCCTGGGCTGGGACGCCACCCAGACCGCGCTCGCCTTCAAGGTCGGGCTGACCATAAACATCAGCATGCTCGAGCTGCAAGGCCAGTTGGCGCGGCAGACCACGCCGCCGACGCAGCAACAGCAGACCGCCCTGCAAAGCCACCCCATGCGCAGCGTGCGCATCCTCGAGCACGCCGGCGTCACCGACAACGCCTGGCTGCACGGCGTGCTGCGCCATCACGAACACGAAGACGGCAGCGGCTACCCCAGCGGCTGCACCGACGTGGGCGACCTGGCCGCACTGGCGCGCCGCGCCGATACCTACACGTCCAAGCTGAGCTGGCGCGCCGCGCGCGAAAGCCTGGCCGCCGACCAGGCCGGCCGCGAGATGTTCATGCGCGACCCTGGCAACGCCATGACAGCCGCGCTGGTGAAAGAATTTGGCCTGTATCCGCCCGGCTGCTACGTGCGCCTGGCCTCGGGCGAACTGGCCATCGTGGTCGAGCGCGGCGCCACCATCACCACGCCCATCGTGGCCTGCCTGACCAATGAGCGCGGCATGCCGCTGCCCAAGCCCGTGCGCATCGCCACCGAAGCCAAGGCGCACGCCGTGGCCGGCGTGGTGGGCGAGCGCAGCGTCAACGTGCGCATGCCGCTTGACCGCCTGATGGCGGCGATCGTCGGCTAAACCTCGCTGCGGACGGCGCGGGCCGTCGCCCGCCGCGCGTTCAGCTGCGGCGGTAGGCCGCGAGCGCCGGGCCGGCGATGCGGCAGATGCGCCAGTCGGGCATCACCGTGGCGCCCATCGCCTCATAAAAGCGGATCGCGTTCTCGTTCCAGTCGAGCACGCTCCACTCAAACCGCCCGCAATCGCGCGCCACCGCCAGCGCGCCCAGCGCCTGCAGCAGCGCACGGCCCAGCCCCGTGCCGCGGTGCGCCGGCTGCACGTACAGATCTTCCAGGTAGAGCCCCGGCTTGCCCAGGAAGGTGCTGAAGTTGTGGAAGAAGAGCGCGAAGGCCACCACCTGCCCGTCCACCACGCCCACCATCGCCTCGGCGCCCGGCTTGGGGCCGAAGAGCTGCGGCAGCAGGGTCTCTGGGGTGACGACGACGAGGTGCTCGAGCTTCTCGAAAGCGGCCAGTTCGCGGATCAGGCCGACGATGGCGGGGACGTCGGCGGGGGCGGCGGGGCGCAGGGTGGGGGTGGGGGTGGGGGATGTCATGCGCGGATTGTCGCGTCTGCGGCTCTGACGGATCAGGCCAACCGATCAGGCCAACACCTTCAGGCCGTGCTTCTCGACCACAGCCAGCAGCTTGAGTGCCATGCCGCTGGGCCGCTTGGTCCCGGCCTCCCACTTCTGCACCGTGGACTCGCTGGTGTTAAGGAAG
>JANPMR010000657.1:0-3480 GCA_031427055.1 Rubrivivax sp. | reverse complement strand
GACCGGCTCGACCCGGGCATCGAAGGCCAGGACCTGATCGTCACCGGCATCGTCGACGAACTGCCGCGCATCAACCTGGACGGCACGCGCTTCGTCTTCGCCACCGAGGGCGCCACGCTGCGCGGCCAGCCGGTGGCGGTGCCGGCGCGCTTGTCGCTGGGCTGGTACCGCGGGCCCGACGACGACGCGCTGCTCGGCGGCCCGCCCGAAGAGCTGCGCGCGGGCCAGCGCTGGCGCTTGCCGCTGCGGCTGCGCCAGCCGCACGGCAACGTCAACCCGCATGGCTTTGATCTCGAGCTGTGGCTGTTCGAGCGCGGCATCCGCGCCAGCGGCTATGTGCGATCGCGTGTCGATCTGCCGGCGGTGCAGCTCGACGCCGGCGTCGGCCGGCCCATCGAGCGCCTGCGCCAGACCGTGCGCGACGCGATCTTGCAACGCGTGGCCGACCCGGCCGCGGCCGGCGTGCTGGCCGCGCTGGCCATCGGTGACCAGGCGGCCATCGAGCGCGCCGATTGGGATCTGTACCGCATCACCGGCGTGGCGCACCTGATGAGCATCTCTGGCCTGCACGTGACCATGTTTGCGTGGTTGGCGGCCACGCTCATCGGGCGGCTCTGGCGGCTCGCGCCGCGCCTCATGCTGGCCCTGCCGGCACCGCAGGCCGCGCGCTGGGGCGGGCTGATCTGCGCGGCCGGCTATGCCTTGCTGGCGGGCTGGGGCGTGCCGGCGCAACGCACGGTGTGGATGATCGCCGTCGTGACCTTGTTGCGCGGCAGCGGCCTGCACTGGCCGCTGCCTGCAGTGCTGCTGGCAGCGGCCGTGGCGGTGACCGCGCTCGACCCCTGGGCGATGCTGCAGGCCGGCTTCTGGCTGTCCTTCGTGGCCGTCGGGCTGCTGGCGGTGTCCGAACCCGTGCACACGCCGCCGGTGGCCGCGCATGCGCAGCGGGCGCCCTTGCCGGCTGGCTGGCAAGGGCGCCTGCTGCAAGCGGCGCGTGGCGGGCTGCGGGCGCAGGCCGTGGCCACGGTCGGCCTGGCACCCTTGTCACTGGTCTTCTTCCAGCAGGTGTCGCTGGTGGGCTTTGCCGCCAACCTGGTGGCGATCCCGCTGGTGACGCTGTTGATCGCGCCGCTGGCCCTGCTGGGCGTGCTGCTGCCGCCGCTGTGGCTGCTGGCAGCGGCGCTGGTGCAGGGCCTGGGCGCGGTGTTGCAGACGATGGCCGTCATGCCGGTGTGGAACGCCGCCGCGGCACCCGCCTGGGCGGTGGCCAGCGGGCTGCTGGGCGGCCTGCTGGCCCTGCTGCCCTTGCCCTGGCGGCTGCGTGCGTTGGCCTTGCCGTTGATGCTGCCGCTGCTGGCCCCGCCGGTGGCGCGGCCGGCGCTGGGGCGTTTCGAACTGGTGGCCGTCGACATCGGCCAGGGCACGGCGGTGCTGGTGCGCACGCAGGGCCACCTGCTGGTCTACGACAGCGGGCCGCAGACCTCGCGCGATTCGGACGCGGGCCAGCGCGTGCTGCTGCCGCTGTTGCGTGCGCGCGGCGAATCGCGCATCGACCTGCTGATGCTGAGCCACCGCGACATCGACCATGTGGGTGGCGCCGCGGCGCTGATCGCCGGGCTGCCGGTGGCGGCGATGTCGAGCTCGCTCGAGGACAGCCACCGCCTGCTGGCCCAGGGTGTGCCGCACCGGCGCTGCGAGGCCGGGCAGCGTTGGGAATGGGATGGCGTGCGCTTCGAGCTGCTGCACCCGCTGGCCGCCGACCACAGCCGCGGCCTCAAGTCCAACGCGCTGAGCTGCGTGCTGCGCGTGCAGGGCGTGCAGGGCGTGCAGGGCAGCGTACTGCTCACGGGCGATGTCGAGGCGCCACAAGAAGCCGCGCTGCTGCAGCGCGACGCCGCCGCGCTGCGCGCCGACGTGCTGCTGGTGCCGCACCACGGCAGTCGCACCTCGTCCACGGCGGCCTTCATCGACGCCGTGCAGCCGCGTGTGGCGGTGGTGCAGGCCGGCTACCGCAGCCGTTACGGCCACCCGGCGGGCGACGTGATGGCGCGCTATGCCGTGCGCGGCGTGGCCGTCGTGCGCAGCGACCGTTGCGGCGCCTGGACCTTTCCGGCCGAGGGAAGCCCCCGTTGCGAACGCGAAGTATCTCGGCGTTACTGGCATCATCCGGGCGCTGCCGCTACGCCCTGATCGGGCAAGCCCAAACGCTGAGGCAGCCAGAGGTGGCCCGCCGCTTGCATCACGTTGAAGACAACACCGATTCCCGGTCCAGGAGCAACGCCCCGTGTCCATCCATGTCGCGCTGAACCACGTCACCCACTACCGCTACGACCGCCGCGTCGCGCTGGGCCCGCAGATCGTGCGCCTGCGCCCGGCACCGCACTGCCGCACGCCCATCCTGAGCTACTCGCTGCGCATCGAGCCCGAAGGCCATTTCGTCAATTGGCAGCAAGACCCGTTCGCCAACCACCTGGCGCGGCTGGTGTTTCCCGACAAGACGACCGAGTTCAAGGTCACAGTCGACCTGGTGGCCGACATGGCCGTCTACAACCCGTTCGACTTCTTCCTCGAGCCCGATGCCGAGGCCTACCCGTTTGCCTACGCGGCCGAGCTCGAGCACGACCTGCAGCCCTACCTGATCAAGGGCGAGCTGACGCCGAAGCTCGAAGCCTTCGTCGACAGCATCCCGCGCGACAAGGGGCGCACCATCGATTTCCTGGTCGGCCTCAACCAGCGCCTGCAGCACGACATCAAGTACCTGATCCGCATGGAGCCGGGCGTGCAGACGCCCGAGCTCACACTCACCAACGGCAGCGGGTCCTGCCGCGACACCGGCTGGTTGATGGTGCAGACGCTGCGCCACCTGGGGCTGGCGGCGCGCTTCGTCTCGGGCTACCTGATCCAGTTGCGGCCCGACGTGAAGTCGCTCGACGGCCCCTCGGGCACCGAGGTCGACTTCACCGACCTGCACGCCTGGTGCGAGGTCTTCCTGCCCGGCGCCGGCTGGGTCGGGCTGGACCCGACCTCGGGGCTGATGGCCGGCGAAGGGCACATCCCGGTGGCCTGCACGCCCGAGCCGTCCACCGCGGCGCCGGTCAGCGGCGCGGTGGACGACAGCGAGGTCGAGTTCGAGCACCAGATGCAGGTCACGCGCATCTACGAGAGCCCGCGCGTGACCCTGCCCTACACCGACGCACAGTGGGCGGGCGTGCTGGCGCTGGGCGCGCAGGTCGATGCCGAGCTGAAGCAGCAGGACGTGCGGCTGACGATGGGTGGCGAGCCCACCTTCGTTTCGGTTGACGACCGCGACGGCGCCGAGTGGAACACCGACGCGCTAGGCCCCACCAAGCGCGGCTTCGCCACCGAGCTGGTGCACCGGCTGCTGGCCAAGTACGGCAAAGGCGGCTTCCTGCACTTTGGCCAGGGCAAGTGGTACCCCGGCGAGCAGTTGCCGCGCTGGGCGCTGTCGATTGGCTGGCG
>JANPMR010000656.1:0-3060 GCA_031427055.1 Rubrivivax sp. | reverse complement strand
GGCGAGCGCGCTGCGGCTTTTGCCCTCGGATTCGCCCAGGCGGATCTCCAGCATCTGCCGCGCGTAGTTCCACTCGTAGGCCGCGCCGGCCAGGTCCAGGCCCTCATGGCATTGCAGGCGGATGAGCGGGCGGCCCAGCATGGCTGCGAGAGTCTTGGCGATCTCGGTCTTGCCGGTGCCGGGCTCGCCTTCCAGGAACAGCGGCCGCTGCAGGCGCAACGCCAGAAAGACGGTGGTGGCCAGGGCGCGCTCGGGCACGTAGTCCAGGGCGAGCAGGCGCGCCGCGGTGTCGTCGATGCTGGTGGGGATGTCGTGTGGGTTCACGCGTCAATTCTCGGGCAATCCAAATGAAAACGCCGCACGCACGGTGCGGCGTTGGGGCTGAAACCGGAGCCGTCAGCTGACTGCGCGGCCGGCCAGCACGGGAATCAGCGCCGCGCGGTACTCGGCAGAGCCGTGCAGGTCGCTGTTCAGGTTCTCGGCATCCACCGTCGCACCGGCCAATGCCGCGGCGCTGTAGCTGCCTGCCAGCTTGGCCTCTAAGCCGCCCGCGCGGAACACGCCGCCCGCACCGGCGCCGGTGACCGCCACCCGCACGCCGGCAGGCCCCTTGCTGACGAACACGCCCACCAGCGAGAAGCGGCTCGCCGGCTGTTTGAACTTTTGCCAGCCGGCCTTCTCGGGCACCGGGAAGCTCACCGCGGTGATGATTTCGCCATCCTTCAGCGCCGTCGTGTAGACGCCCTTGAAGAAGTCGTCGGCCGCGATCTGGCGCTGGTTGGTGTGCACCGTGGCACCCAGGCCCAGCACGGCCGCTGGGTAGCAGGCGGCGGGGTCGTTGTTGGCCAGGCTGCCGCCGATCGTGCCGCGGTTGCGCACCTGGCGGTCGCCGATGTGGCCGGCCAGGTCGGCCAGCGCCGGAATGGCGGCCTGGACTTCCTTCGACGCCGCCACTGCGGCGTGCGTGGTGCCGGCGCCGATGGTGACTTTGCCGCCGGCCACCGTGATGCCCTTGAGCTCGGCGATGCCGTTGATGTCGACCACCGCCGAGGGCGCGATGAGCCCCAGCTTCATGGTCTGCAGCAGGGTCTGGCCGCCGGCCATCAGCTTGGCGTCTTCTTGCGCCGCGGCGCGCACGGCGTCGGCCACGGTGGCGGGGGTGGAGTAGGTGAATGCTTGCATGGTGTGTCGTCCTTGATCAGCGGCTGGCCTGGATGGCCTTCCAGACGGTGTGGGGCGATGCCGGCATCGGCACGTCCTTCACGCCCAGCGCGTTGCAGATGGCATTGATGAGTGCCGGCGGGCTGCCGATGGCGCCGGCCTCGCCGCAGCCCTTCACGCCCAGCGGGTTGTGCGTGCAGGGCGTGCCCTTGGCGGTCTCGACCGTGAAGTGGCAGAAATCGTCGGCGCGCGGCATGGCGTAGTCCATGTAGCTGCCGGTGAGCAGCTGGCCGCTCTCGGGGTCGTAGACGCAGTTCTCCAGCAGCGCCTGGCCCAGGCCCTGGGCCACACCGCCATGCACCTGGCCTTCGACGATCATCGGGTTGATGACGTTGCCGAAGTCGTCGCAGGCGGTGAAGCGCTCGACACGCACGACGCCCGTGGCCGGGTCGATCTCGACCTCGCAGATGTAGCTGCCGGCCGGGTAGGTGAAGTTGCTGGGGTCGTAGAAGGCGTTTTCGTTGAGGCCCGGCTCGAGCTTGTCGTGCGGAAAGTTGTGCGGCACGTAGGCCGTCAGGCTGACGCTGGCAAACGGCACGCTCTTGTCGGTGCCCTCGACCTTGAACACGCCGCCTTCGAAGACGACGTCGGTGTCGGCGGCTTCCATCAGGTGCGCGGCGATCTTCTTGCCCTTGGCGATCACCTTGTCCAGCGCCTTGACGATGGCCGTGCCGCCCACCGCCAGGCTGCGGCTGCCGTAGGTGCCCATGCCGAACAGCACCTTGCCGGTGTCGCCGTGCTCGATGGTGATGTCGTCCAGCGGGATGCCCAGCTTGTCGGCCACCACCTGCGCGAAGGTGGTCTCGTGACCCTGGCCGTGGCTGTGGCTGCCGGTGAAGACGGTGACCTTTCCGGTGGGATGCACGCGCACCTCGCCGGCTTCAAACAGGCCGGCACGCGCGCCGAGAGCCCCCGCCACGCTCGACGGCGCGATGCCGCAGGCCTCGATGTAGCAGCTGTAACCCAGCCCGCGCTTCAGGCCCTTGGCCTCGGACGCCGCCTTGCGCGCCGCGAAGCCGCTCACCTCGGCCAGCTCGATGGCGCGGCGCAGCGTGGCGTCGTAGTCGCCGGTGTCGTAGGTCAGGCCCACCGGCGTGGCGTACGGGAAGGTCGTGATGAAGTTGCGCCGGCGCAGTTCGGCCGGGTCGATGCCGAGTTCGTGCGCCGCGGTCTCGACGATGCGCTCGACCGTGTACGTGGCCTCGGGCCGGCCGGCTCCGCGGTAGGCATCCACCGGGGCCGTATTGGTGAACACCGCGGTCACCGTGGCCACGATCTTGGGCGTGGCGTACTGGCCGGCCAGCAAGGTGGCGTACAGGATGGTCGGCACCGCGGTGGAGAAGGTGCTGAGGTAGGCCCCCATGTTGGCCGTGGTGTCGACCTTGAAGCCGATGAACTTGCCGTCTTTGTCCAGGGCCAACTGGGCCGTGGTCAGGTGGTCACGGCCGTGGGCGTCGGACAGGAAGGCTTCAGAGCGCTCGGCCGTCCACTTGATCGGCCGGCGGATCTGCTTGCTGGCCCACACCAGCGCGGTCTCTTCGCCGTAGAGAAAGATCTTGCTGCCGAAGCCGCCGCCGACATCGGGCGCCACGACGCGCATCTTGTGCTCGGGGATGCCCAGCACAAAGGCGCACATCAGCAGCCGTTCGACGTGCGGGTTTTGATTGGCGACGTACAGCGTGTAGCTGTCGTCGCTTGGGTTCCAGCTGGCATTGGCCGCGCGCGGCTCGATCGCGTTGGGCACCAGGCGGTTGTTGCGAAAGCTCAGCGTCGTGATGTGCGCGGCCGTCGCGAACGCGGCTTCGACACCGGCGGCGTCGCCGATCTGCCACTGGTAGC
>JANPMR010000655.1:0-1638 GCA_031427055.1 Rubrivivax sp. | reverse complement strand
AGGGCCGGCGCGGCCTGCAAGGCACGCCAGCGGCCCGGCAAAGCCGGTTCCGCGGCGTTCACTTGAGAGTTCAAGCGCTGCGGAAGCAAGTTACTTGGCGCCGCCGGCAGCGGCTACAGCTGCGGCGATCTGGCCCAGGAAGGGATTGGCAGTGGCGAACCACAGCGCGATACCCGTGCCGATGATGAAGGCCGCGTCGATCAGGCCGGCCAGCAGGAACATCTTGGTCTGCAGTTCGCCCATCAGCTCGGGCTGGCGCGCGGCCGACTCGAGGTACTTGCTGCCCATGATGCCGATGCCGATACAGGCGCCGAGGGCGCCCAGACCGATGATCAGGCCGGCGGCGAGGGCAACAAAGCTGATGACTTCCATGATGACTCCTAGTCAGTAAATTTGATTGGCGAAAGGGAAAGCGGGAAAAAGAGCGACTGCGTCAGATCCGAGCTCATCGGCTCTCAGTGGGAATCGTGGGCCTGACCGATGTACACGAGCGTCAGCATCATGAACACGAAGGCCTGCAGGGTGATGATGATGAGGTGGAAGATGGCCCAGACCGAGCCGGCGATGATGTGGCCCGCGGCCAGGGCCAGGCCCGTGCCCAGGCTGACCGAGGCCCAGGCGCCGCCCATCAGCGCGATGAGCAGGAAGATCAGTTCACCGGCATACATGTTGCCGAACAGCCGCATGCCGTGCGAGACGGTCTTGGCGACGAACTCGATGATCTGCATCGCAAAGTTGAAGGGGTACAGCGTCCAGTGATTGCCGAAGGGTGCGGCGATCATTTCGTGGCCCCAGCCGGAGAGGCCCTTGATCTTGATGTTGTAGCTCAGGCAGGTGATCAACACGCCGAGCGACAGGCCCATGGTGACCGACAGGTCGGCGGTGGGCACGACGCGCAGATAGGCATGGTGCGGGTCGCCGCCAGCAGCGCCGTAGGCCAGCTTCCAGAGTTCGGGCAGCAGATCGACCGGCAGCAGGTCCATCGCATTGAGCAGGAAGATCCAGACAAACACCGTCAGCGCCAGCGGCGAGACCAGCTTGCGGCTGTGGGCGTTGTGGACGATGCCCTTGGCCTGGTTCTCGACCATCTCGACCAGGATCTCCACCGCGGCCTGGAAGCGGCCGGGCACGCCCGAGGTCGCCTTGCGGGCCGCTTTCCAGAGCAAGAAGCAACCCAGCACACCGACGACGACCGAGAACAGGATCGAGTCGTAGTTCAGCACGCTGAGGTCGAACGGGCCCTGCAACTCCTTGTTGCGCCAGTGCGTCAGGTGATGGACGATGTACTCGCCGGCCGTTTGGCCCGGCTCGGTGGCATGAGACTCTGCTGCCATGTGTTCTCGTTTCGTCGCTGCTCAACTTGTCACGCGGCCGCGCCAAGACAGCGCCAGCCAGTACACCTTCATGCACAGCACCAGAGCCACCAGCAAGGCTGGCCAGCTCAGGGGCTGCACGAGCTTCGGTGCCAGCACGAGCATGAGCACCGAAACCGCTATCTTGACCATCTCCCACAACATGAAGCTGACAGCGCTGCTGCCCGGCGACATGCTCGTGAGCCGGCTGGTCATGCCGCGCGCCATCAAGGCACCCGGCACCACCACCGTTGCGGCGCCGTAAAGCGCCGACCATCCCATCTCC
>JANPMR010000654.1:0-2369 GCA_031427055.1 Rubrivivax sp. | reverse complement strand
GCAAGATCCGCATCGACCCGCTGATCACGCACACGCTCAGGCTCGAGGACATCAACGAGGGCTTCGCGCTGATGGAGCGTGGGGAGTCTATTCGGTCGGTGGTGGTGTACTGACGCGGCGCGTCTAAAGCGAAGGCGGCAGCGGGCGACGCCGTATGCGCCGGCCGTCCACAACAACCAGGTGGCCTTTCAGCAAGGCGGCGTCTGTCAGCAGCGTCATGTGAGCCCCTGTTCGCGCGGCAGCCGCAGCAGCGGGGCCGGCACGTTCTCGTTGGCGAAGAACTCGGGCGTGTCCATCGCGCCGGCAGCTCAAGCCGCCTGGTGAATGGCGATGTAGCGCTCTTCGTGCAGCAGTTCCGCAGCAAAGGCCAGCGCGGCCAGCACGTCCTCGCGCGACAGGGTCGGATAGTTCTCAAGCAGCATCTCGATGGTCCAACCCTGGGCCAGCCAGCCCAGGATCAACTCCACCGACAGGCGTGTGCCCTTGACCGATGGCTTGCCGACCAGGATGTCGGGGTTGGTGACGATTCGCTCACGCCAGTCCATGTTCAGCACCTCCGTGTGAGTTTGACGCCGCTTGCCGTTTGCATGCTCGAGCCTGCTGCCCACGCTTGCCCGTCGAAGAGCGCCAAGTATGCGGGGAACTCGGCGCCTGGGCTGTGACTCGGCTCGTGAGTGGTGTCCGCAGTCTGGGCGGCAGCGGGCAGAATCGATGCTCCCTTCGGAGCGCCGCAGCCGCGCAGCGCAGGACTCTCTGACGCCCAGGCGCGCTGCCACGGCGCGTCAACCAGGATACCCACCATGAACCACCTCAGCGGCATCGACGCGGCCTTCCTGCACCTCGAATCGCCCGAGATGCCGATGCACGTGGGCTCGCTCAACGTGCTCGAGCTGCCGGCCGGCTACGGCGGCGACTTCTTCGAGGACGTGAAGGCCTGCCTGGCCGAGCGGCTGCACCTGGCCGATGTCTTCACGCGCAAGCTGGCGCTGATGCCCTTTGACCTGTCGAACCCGGTGTGGGTGGAGGACGAGGACATCGACCTCGACCACCACGTGCGGCACATCACCTTGCCCAAGCCGGGCAGCAACGCCCAGTTGCAGCAGTACGTGGCGCGCCTGCACTCGACGCTGCTCGACCGCAGCCGGCCGCTGTGGGAGTTTTTTGTCATCGACGGGCTGCGCAGCGGCGAGGTGGCGCTGTACGTGAAGGTGCACCACGCGCGGCTCGACGGCCAGGCCGGCATCGCGCTGGGCCGCGCCATCTGGGACACCGCGCCCGAGGGCCGGCGCATCAAGCCGCCGCGCGCCAAGCTGCGGCGCAACCAGTACCAGCTGGGCGTGGCCGAGCTGCTGGGCGCTGCGGCCAGCAACACCGCGCAGCAGGTTGTCAAGCTGGTCAAGGCGCTGCCGTCGCTGGCCCGCGCCGCGCGCAGCGTGCTGCTGCCCGAGAAGGACCAGCATGGCCGCCGGCATTGGAACTTCCCTCGGAGCCTGGACTTCCTGGCACCGCGCACCACGCTCAACGTGGCCATCACCAACCAGCGCCGCTTTGCTGCGCGCACGGTGCCGCTGGCCGAGGTCAAGCAGATTGCCAAGCTGGCCGGCGTGTCGCTCAACGACGTCGTCATGGCCACCGTGGCCGGCGCGCTGCGCGAGTATTTCCTGGGCCATCGCGAGCTGCCGGCCAAATCGCTTTCGGCCGCCGTGCCGGTGAGCCTGCGCGCGGCGGGGGACGAGACGGCCAACAACCAGGTCGGCATGGTGCTGATGACGCTGGCCACCGATGTGGCCGATCCGATGGCGCGGCTGAAGAAGATCGCGGCGGCGTCCAGCAACACCAAGGCCATGATGGGCCGCGTGAAGGCGGCCATCCCGACCGACTTTCCGATGCTCGCCGCGCCCTGGCTGATGTCGGGCCTGGCCTCACTTTACGGCCGCTCGCGCCTGGCCAACGTGCTGCCGCCAGTGGCCAACCTGGTGATCTCCAACGTGCCCGGGCCGCAGATGCAGCTCTACTTTGCCGGCGCCAAGATCATCAGCTACTACCCGGTGTCGATCCCCGCGCATGGCATGGCGCTCAACATCACGGTCGAGAGCTACAACGGGCGCCTCGACTACGGCCTGATCGCCTGCCGGCGTGCGCTGCCGGACATCGCAGACCTTGCCGATTCGCTGCTGGCCGAGCACCGCAAGCTGCTGGCGCTGGTGGTGCCGGTCGCGGCCGAGCCCGTGGCTGCGCAGGCGACTGCTGCGCCGACGAAGAGCGCCACGAAGGCTGGCGCACCGCGGCGACCCGCACCGGCGCGCAAGGCGGCGCTGAACCTCGTCGCCAGCGGCGGCGCGTCAAGCCGCCTTCTCGGGCCAGGTCGC
>JANPMR010000653.1:0-2031 GCA_031427055.1 Rubrivivax sp. | reverse complement strand
GAAGCCGGCCAGCACCGGCTGCGGCACGACGCGGGCCAGGCGCGCCCAGCCCAGCAGCGCAAGGCCGATCTGCATGGCGCCACTCAGCAGCACGGCCAGCGCGCACAGGGCGACAAGGCCCTGCAGGCCGGCCGCCGTGCTTGGCGCCAGCCGAGGGTCGGCCACCAGTTGGGCCACCAGGGTGGCCAGAGTCAGTGCCGTGGGTGAACTCGGCCCCGCCACGGGAAGGCGGGTGCGGCTGAGCGCCGCGTGAATCAAGCCCCCGATGCCAGCCGTCACGAAGGCCGCAAAGAGGGCAGCCTGCGGTGCTGCGACGCCCAGTGGCGAAAAGGCCAGCAAGCCGATGGTGAGGACCGCCGGCACCACAGCCAGCGCGCCAACGCCACCGGCCACGGCCTCACGCACCCAGGTCGCATCGGAACTGCCGCGATCGGCCAGAAGCATTGGAGGCGAGGTCGTGAGGGAGCGGCCAGTGTCGTTGATCGGGCGGCCGGCCCGCCTCAGGGGAAGCGCGCAGCCGGCGGCGCGGCGGCGTGCGCGGGTCAGGCGGCCACGGGCTCCAGCGTCGGCTCTGGCAGCGGGTCCAGCTTCGGCGTCAGCGACGTCGTCGTCGTCGTCGTCGTCGTCAATGTCGGCTGGCGGATCAGGTGATCGAAGGCCGACAGCGCTGCCTTGGCGCCGTCACCCGCGGCAATCACGATCTGCTTGAAGGGCACGGTCGTCGCGTCGCCCGCCGCGAAGATGCCGGCTGCGCTGGTGGCGCCGCGCGCATCGATGACGATCTCACCGTGGCGGCTGAGTTCGATCGTGCCCTTGAGCCAGTCGGTGTTGGGGATGAGGCCGATCTGCACGAAGACGCCGGCCAGTTCGATGTGGTGGTCGCTCGCGGCCACGCGGTCGCGCCAGCGCAGGCCGTTGACCTTGCTGCCATCGCCGGTGATCTCGAGCGTCTGCGCGTTGACGTGCACGGTGACGTTCGGCAGGCTGTGCAGCTTGCGCACCAGCACCGCGTCGGCCTTCAGTTGATCGGCAAACTCCAGCAGCGTCACATGCTGCACGATGCCGGCGAGGTCGATCGCGGCTTCGACGCCCGAGTTGCCGCCGCCGATGACCGCCACCTTGCGGCCCTTGAAGAGCGGGCCGTCGCAATGCGGGCAGTAGGCCACGCCCTTGGTGCGGTAGGTTTCCTCGCCGGGCACGCCCACGTTGCGCCAGCGTGCGCCGGTGGCCAGCACGATGGACTTGGCACGCAGGGTGGCGCCGTTGGCCATCGTCACCGTGGCCAGGCCGCCGGGCGCGGACGCCGGCTCCAGCGCGCGCACGCGCTGGCCGTTCATGATCTCCACCGGGTAGTCGCGCACGTGCTGCTCGAGCGCGGCGGCGAACTTCGGGCCCTGGGTGGTGGACACCGAGATGAAGTTCTCGATGCCCATGGTGTCCAGCGTCTGGCCGCCAAAGCGTTCGGCCACCACGCCGGTGCGGATGCCCTTGCGCGCGGCGTAGACCGCGGCGGCCGCGCCGGCCGGCCCGCCGCCAATCACCAGCATGTCGAACGGGGCCTGCGCGTCCATGCGCGCGGCGTCACGCGTGGCGGCGCCGGTGTCGACCTTGGCCAAAATCTCGTGCAACTCCATGCGGCCCGAGCCAAAGGGCTGGCCGTTGAGCATCACCATCGGCACGGCCAGGATCTGCCGCGATTCGGCTTCGTCCTTGAAGAGTGCGCCGTCGATGGCGACGTGTCGCACGCGCGGGTTCAGCACCGCCATCAGGTTGATGGCCTGCACGACGTCGGGGCAGTTGTGGCAGCTCAAGCTCATCCAGGTTTCGAAGACGAGATCGCCTTGCAAGGACTGGATCTGTTCGATCACCGCGGCCTCCACCTTGGGCGGGTGACCGCCCGCGTGCAGCAGCGCCAGCACCAGCGAGGTGAACTCGTGGCCCATCGGCACGGCTGCGAAGCGCAGGCCGATGTCGGCGCCCGCGCGCGTGACCTGAAAGGACGGCCGGCGCGCGTCGCTGCCGTCGAAGCGC
>JANPMR010000652.1:0-7790 GCA_031427055.1 Rubrivivax sp. | reverse complement strand
AACATCGCCAACCAGCCGATGACGACCCAGTTCTCCAAGCCAGGTAGCGATTGTGGCGGCACCGATACTCTTGAGGTTGGGATCATCGGCTGGCGTTGCATAGGCGTCGGCCTTTTTTTCCTGCTGCCTGTGCTGCCTCAGCGGCTGCTTGCAAGTCATCTGCGGGCAGGCCACTGAGCTCTGCCAAGGTCTCAACCACCAGCGAAAAGTCCTGGCCGCACGATGGCATCGGCGCCGCAGCTTGCCAGAAAGTTGCCATCGCGCGAGAAGGCGACCCCCGTGACCGAGCCAGAATGCCCCTTCAGGGTCAGAGCCACTTGGCGCGTGGCTACGTCCCATAGTTTCAGTCCCCCGCCTTCACCGGCAGCGGCCAGAGTGCGGCCGTCTGGGCTGAAGGCGACCGATGTCACTACCCAGGTGTGCCCCTTCAGCGGCGGGTTCAGCACCTCCCTGGTCGTGGTGTCAAAAAGCACAATGCTTCCGCCCCAATCACTGGCTGCCAGAAGCGGCCCGGTCGGAGAGAACGCCAGGCTGGACAAGCCACTAGTCGCCTTCCTCGCAAACTGAGTTGGAAAGGGATTTTCAAACCGATGGAGCAGCCGGCGGGTTTGGGGATCCCACAGACTGACAGCGCCCTTCTTGTGACCCGTCGCCAGCAAGGATCCATTGCCAGATAGAGCAAGGCTCACAATGTCCGATGTGTCGCCGGGAATTGTCCCGATGGCCTGTTGCGACGGCACATCCCAGAACTGCAGGCCGCCCCGATCCCGATCCCCTTCCGTAAAAGAAATACGGGAGCCGCCGACAATCAGCGTTCGTCCGTCCGGTAAGTAGGCGAGCGATCCCACGGGAAAATCGTTGGTGAGCGTAGCGATGAGCTTGTGATCGTTCACATCCCACAGTCTCACCGTCTGGTCGTGACCGCCGGTGGCGAGCATCCTGCCGTCGGGCGAAAAGGCCGCAGCCATCACTATTT
Organism: Rubrivivax sp.; assembly: GCA_031427055.1. Classification (GTDB taxonomy): domain Bacteria; phylum Pseudomonadota; class Gammaproteobacteria; order Burkholderiales; family Burkholderiaceae_C; genus Rubrivivax. The sequence continues at coordinate 6,814 of JANPMR010000652.1, read as the reverse complement.
CGCCGCTGTGTCCATTGAGTACTGTTCGGCTCCGAGGGGATAGGTTCCACAGGTTCACGGCGGGGCTGCCGTACGCCACTGCAGCCACATGTCGCCCGTCCGGCGACAAGGCCAGATTCTGCAGCCATACCGGGCTTCCGGTAAGAGCGTTGCCTTCCAAGCCGGGGGTGGCCGGCCAGAGTTTGACCAGGCCGTCCTCACCTTGGGAAACGAGCCTCTGTCCATCCGGCGAGAAGCTGAGCCAGTTCACAAAGCCCCTGTGCCCGCGAAGCAGCGAAAGTTGTTGGCCAGTTTTAGCGTCCCACAGCCGGATGGTGTAGTCGCGCGCACCTGACGCGAGAATTCGCCCGTCCGGTGAAAAGGCCACCGAGAGGACCGGAGCGTTGTTACCGACGAGCCTCATTTCGAGTTTGCGTGACGCCACATTCCAGACACTGACCGTGCCGTCGCCGCTTCCGGAGGCCAGCCAAAGGCCGTCTGGAGAAGTTGCCAGATGGCCAACCGAGCCGGTGGAACCTTCGAGTGGCACCGCCGCTTCCGAACCCGTGGCGACATCCCAAGTGCGGATTATCCTTTCGCTCCCGCTCGAGAACAGTTGCCTGCCATCCGGTGAAAAGCGGACGCCGGTCGCGCCGTAGGAATAGCGGTGGAGGGTCCGGACGGGCTTGGGATTTCTCGACTCGACATCCCACAGTTTGACGGTGTTATCCGAACTCCTGGAGAACCTGCCGCCTGTTGAAGCCAGCCACTTTCCGTCGGGGGAGAAAGTGAGGTCCGTGATGGAGGAGTGCGAATGGCCTTCAAATTCCACGAGGACGCGTCTGGCAGTGAGGTCCCACACTTTGATGCGCCCATCGTCGGTCACGGTGGCGAGATGATTCGTGTTCCCGAAACATAAGGTGGGACGCTTGATTCCTTCTTCATCTTCGAGCAGCAACTGATCTTTGCGGCGGGAGATGTCATGAAGGGTAAGCGTCTTCTGGTCGTTGAGGAGAAGCAAATCACGATCGAAGAACTGCGCGGACCTGTACTGTTTGTTGGAGCCGCCGAAGGTCTCGATGCTCTGGTCCTGGCAGAGTTTTCTGAGATAGCGCCACTCGAATGCGGGGGCCACGCCAGGCGCGGGGCGGCTGGCGTCAATCAAGTCGTTGGCCCGCTGGAAGTCGCCTTCGTCCCACGCCTGGACGGCTAATTGCATGTCGGCGAGCTTGCGCTGCTCCACCGCGGAGTGGAGCTGTGTTTCGGCGAGCTTGCGCTGCACTTCTTCGCTGGCGCCGGCTTTCACCGCAGCTTCGCGTTGGCGGTTTTGGTCGTGCTCCGCGCGCGTGGCCCGAACCGCTTGCCATGTGCTCACGACCACTCCGAGGACAAGCACAGTCGCGATCATCACGGTGGCGGCGAAGGTGAGCTTGTTCCGCCGAACCAATTTCTGAAACCGGTAGGCCGCGCTCGCGGGACGGGCGAGGACGGCTTCGTTGTCGAGGTGCCGCTGGAGGTCCATGGCCAGGCCGTTGGCCGTGTCGTAACGGCGCGTCCGGTCTTTCTCCAGACACTTCATCACGATCCAGTCCAGGTCGCCTTGGAGTTGATGCACGAGTTTGCCCACGTCGGTCTGACGGCGTTTGCCCGCCGTGGTGCGGGCATCGCCCGCCAAGGTGTTCAGCTTCGTCGAGGGGCGCATCGGTTCGCGCTCGCGGATGATTTGCCGCAGCGCGTCGATGCCGCCCTGCATCATCTCCTTCGCATCAAACGGCGTCTTACTCACCAGCAATTCGTAGAGCAGGACACCCAGGCTGTAGATGTCGGCCCGCGTGTCGATGTCCAAGCCGCTCATCTCCGCCTGCTCGGGGCTGATGTAAGCGGGCGTGCCGATGAACTGTTGGAACTGCGTGAACACCGTCTTGTCCGTCAGCTCGCCCTGCGTGGCCTTGGCGATGCCGAAGTCGATCACCTTGGGCACCGGCACGCCATCGTGCAGCGTCACGAGGATGTTCGACGGCTTGATGTCGCGGTGGATGATGCCCTTCTGATGCGCGTGCTGGATGGCCTGACAGACCTTGATGAACAGGCCGAGGCGTTCCTTGGTGGGCAACTGATTTTGGTCGCAGTACTCGGTAATCTTGATCCCGCGCACCAACTCCATGACGAAGTAGGGGCGGCCGGTCTCCGTGGTCCCCGCGTCGAAGATCTTGGCGATGTTGGCGTGATCCATCATGGCCAGCGCCTGGCGCTCGGCCTCGAAGCGGGCCACGATCTGCCGGCTGTCCATGCCGAGCTTGATCAGCTTGAGGGCCACGCGGCGTTTGACCGGCTCGCGCTGCTCCGCCATCCAGACTTCGCCGAAACCGCCTTCGCCGATCTTCTCCAGCATCTTGTAGCGCCCGAGCATTTGCGCCGGGGCTTCCTCGGGCGGGGCGACGAGAACGGTCGGGGCGGGGCGTTCTCCCTCCAGGGCAGGCCCGGCGAGCAAGCTGTCGTTGGAAAAATGTTCCTTCAGCAACTCATCCACCTTGCGGCGAAGCGCGGCATCCGGGCCGCACGCCTTCTGGAGATAGGTCGCGCGCGCCTCCGGCGTGGCCATCTCCAGAGCTTCTAAAAAGATTTCGCGTTCCGTCATGATTCAAATCGTTTCCATCAGGCCAAATCAGCCCGCCAATCTGACAAGGCGAGTTCTCAGTGGAAATCACGCCACCGGATCCGAAAAATCTTCAGGCCGGACCCGCCGGGCCAGAAAGGGACGTCCGGATCGTGCGCTTCAACCAGGCCCTGGCAAAAGCCCAATGCCGATCCACCGTGCGGGGCGCCAAGTCGAGGGCAGCGGCAATCTCCGGTACGGTCATACCGACGAAATAGCGCATCTGAACCACTTCCGCGGCCTGGGGATCTTCAAGCGCCAGAGTCGCCAGGGCGTCGTTGACGGCCAGCAATTCCTCGGACGGCACGGACATGGCAATGCGGGACTCGTGCAGTTCGTCGCCGACCAGGTTGGCGCCGTGTTTGAGTCTTTGTTTTCGCCGGGCGATATCGATGAGAATCTGCTGCATCGCCCTGGCGGCGGCCTTGAAGAAATGCCGGCGATTGGCGAAGTGCTCGTTGCCCTCACTGGCAATCTTCAGCCACGCCTCGTGGATAAGAGCCGTGGGCTGCAAGGTCTGTCCGGGTTTTTCATTGGCCATCCGCACGACAGCGAGCTTGCGCAATTCCTCATAGACCAGCGGAAGCAACTGATCGGCGGCCTTCGGATCGCCTGCGTCAATGGCATTGAGTAACTGGGTTACGTCGGACATGGGGGAGAGCGTAAACAGGTGAGTCGCGAATATCCAGCGCGCCTGCCGGAATCCCAGGCGTTGCCCTCGAGCCGTCTGGTCCCGTAGTGATTAACGCCGCATCCCGAAGGCCTCGCGCAAGGCCGCGGCCAGCTTGCGAATGATCATCAGGCTGCCCGGCGGGCGCGGACTGCTGCCCCAGGTGCGCACCACCGTGCCCATGACGACGCGGTGGCCGCAGTTCATCCAGTCCATCGCCGTGCGAATGACTTCGACGTCCATGCTGTTCAAGGCGGGCCTCTGGCGTGCGGCGAGTCGGTAAGCATGCCACAAGGCGGCTGAGCACCTCGTGTCGGCCGCCTGGCGGCGACCGACACGAGGCCGCAGTGGACGCGACTAGCGCCCGACCGACACCGGCTCGGCCGGCAGCGGCTGGCCCCCCGCGCCGCCCTTGAAGGTCAGCGGGCTGACGGCCAGAGCCTGGCCCACGCCGGCCTTGCTCCAGTCGCACACACCGTCGGCAAATACCGCCTGCAGGCGACTCCACTGCGAGTCGCTGAACGTGCCGGCGGCGTAGTCGGTGCGCACAAGGGCCTTGAGCTGGCACTTCAGGACGTTTTCGGCACGCGGCCCCCCGGCCACCTGGCGCGGCGACAGCGAGGGCTTGAGGAAGGGATCGGCGTCGCACTGTGCGGCGTCCGTCACCTTCACGGTCTGTGTCGCATCCGTGGGCAGCAGGCAGAAGTTGGCCGCGCTGGCCGGCCGCGTGCGCCGCACCTTGGCGTCGATCGTGCCGCCGGCGGTGTCGGCCTTGAGCGCGCCGAGCCAGGCGTCCATCGTGTTGTAGGCATCCAGCGCCATCGTTCCCGGCGGCGCCAGGCCGGTGCGGGCAAAGCGCCACATCGCCTGGTTGTTGGCGTCGCCGGCTTCGGCCGTGATGCGGTCGCGGATGGCGAAGCTGTACCACTGGTGGTGGATGGGGATTGCGCCCGGCGTGTTGCCGGGCGGCACCGTGATGTTGGAGTCGTCCCAGCCGCGCATGTCGATGATGGCCAGCTTGGACAGCTGCTTGCCACTGCCGACGATGCCGGCGCGGTAGGCGACGTCCAGCGCCGCGGTGTCGGCGGTGGAGCGCGCGGCGCGTGGCGTGGAGTCGCGGTCGATGCCACCGACCAGTTCGTTCAGCGTCACATACTCATCCGCGGTGATGGCACCGTCGCGCAGTGCCTTCAGGCCGTACTGGACGCCGACGTTGTCGCGCGTGTCGTTGGCGGCCGGCGAGCCCGCCACCTTGCCCCAGATCGACTCGGCCCAGCTCCAGGCATTGCAGCGCGGCAGGCTGGCCGTGGCGGTGGCAGTGGCCGGGTCGTAGACGCCAATGTTCGGCATCTCGCAGTTGTTGGTGGCCGTGGCCGACACCGTGATGGCGCCGCTGACGTTGGACACCGAGCGCGGGAAGAACAGGCCGGCGCGGCCGTTGGAGCCGAAGGCGTTGTACCAGGCATGGCAGGCACTCTGGTCCGGATGGCCGTTGATGGCAGCCTTCTTGGCGTTGATCTGGGCCTGCGTGATGCCACTGTTCAGGGCCAGCCAATCAGGCTTCTGGTAGGCCTCGACCAGCAGCACGCAGTCGCCGACTTCGATGCTGGTGGTCTCGGAGTCGGGATAGGTGCAGGTGGTGGTGATGCCATCGAGCAGGCCAGGCTGGATCGATCCCGTCATGTTCGAGTTGATGGAGCCGCCCGAGCAGCCCGAGCCGATGGTGAAACGCACCGCACCGTACTGGTCGACGATGTGTTCCTTCATCATCATCACCGTCTCGCTCATCAGCACGCGGTTGGAGTTGCGCGCCGAGTCGGTCATGCTGTTGGCAACGATCAGCGTGCCGCGGGCAAGCTGCAAGTCCGAACCCGACCAGGCGGTGGCCGGCCGCGACTGGCGCCGCGGCTGGCCGGTGGAGGCGCCGAAGTTGAACACCACCTTGCGGTTCCAGGTGGCGTGCGGCGCGGTGGCCGACCAACTGGTCTTGCTGGCGTCGTAGAGCACGGCGATGTCGTAGATGCCGCGGTTCATCGTGCCGCGCTCGACGCGCACGATGTAGGGCACGGTCGCACCCCCGTCGGTAGTGGTGCTGGCCATGTCCCCCGGCGTCGTGCCCACCGTGTAGGGCTTGAAGCAGGCATTGGCCGGCGGCGTGGACGGGGCCGGCACGGTGGTGGCGTTGACCGCCATCGAGGGCGTGGGGTCTGGCAGGGCCAGGCTGCAGCCGGCCGTGGTGCTGCGGTAGTACAGCTTGTACTCGGTGGCGATGTTGCAGTCGGCGTCGGGCGTGCCGGCCAGCCCACTGGCATTGGTGGCAGGCACGGCGCCGTTGACCACCTGCGGCGTCGCCGTGGCGCAGTAGAAGGGCTTGGTCTGTGCGCCAGACGTGACCGGACCATGGCGCGGCGCGTTGGTGACCGTCAGCTCCGCGTGCGAGGTGCCGTCGGTCTGCGCGGCAATGACGCTGCTGCCCAGCGCCAGGCCGGTAATCACACCAATGAAGCGCCCGTCGGTGCCGGCCGTGAATGCGCTGGTCACGTCACGCGCGCCGGCCCAGACTTTCAGGCCGGTCGAACTGTAGCCGGGCGGCACGACCACCTCCACCATCACGTCACCACCGCTGACCATGTCGGCACGGTTGGACAGTGTGCGGATCTCAACCGGAGGATTCGGGTCGCTGCTGTTGCAGCCGACCAGGCCCGACACCAGCAAGGCGGCAAGGCCGAGGAACCGCACACCTGGGCGCGTCGCAAGCGAAGTCATGGCTCTCCTCTGTACATTGGGCACGAAGCGTGCCGACGCGGGTCATCCTAGTGCGGCGCCGATGCAATCGAAATCGGCCAAACCCTCGTGTCGCCGAGGTGACGCGGCGGCGAAGCCGGGCGGGGTCGCTGCAGTCCTAGGGGATTGGCACAGTTGCTGCCGCCCTGTCGGCGGCCAGGCTGCTGGGCGACTGCGGGCTTTCTGCGCCACCGCCAGGTGCGTAAGAAGTGCTTGCGCTCGCCGACTGATGCCAGGTCTCGCCGCCTTCAAGCTGCAGACCCGGCTCGACCTCGCCACTCAACCACCGAAACAGGCCCAGACATGACACATACCCCTTTCGCCACGCTCCGCCCTTGCCTGGCGCTGGTCGCCGCAGCCGCTTTGGCGGGTTGCGCCGGCAACCCGGTTTCCGCACCCATGGCAAGCGACAGCATGCCCGCTGCGATGACCGACACCACCTCACCCGTGGTGTTGGTGGATGCACTCAACGGCGTCTTCGGCAAGCATGCCGCCCGTGCGTCGCACGCCAAGGGCATGTGCTTCTCGGGTCAGTTCCAGGGGGCGGCAGATGCCAAGACCTTGACGCGGGCGCGCATGTTCGAGGCCGGGCGCAGCACGCCAGTCATTGGCCGCTTCTCGGTCGGCGGCGGCAACCCCAAGGCGGCCGACAACGCGCGCTCGGTGCGCGGCATTGCCGTGCGCGCGACCGACGGCAACGAGCGGCTGGACTGGGTGTTTGTCTC
>JANPMR010000651.1:0-7048 GCA_031427055.1 Rubrivivax sp. | reverse complement strand
GCTGGCCGGCAACTTTGCCATCGGCTGCGGCGTGATGGTGGCGGCAGGTTCGCTCAACGACATCACCGCCTCGCTGCGCGTGCCGGTGGCGGTGAGCGGCCAGCTCATCAGCGTCGCCGCGGTCGCCATGGCGCTGGGTGCGCCGCTGCTGGCCATGCTGCTGGGCGGCCTCGACCGCCGGCGCTTGCTCACCGCGGCGATGGTCTGGTACGCGGCCGGCCATGCGCTGTCGGCGCTGATGCCTGACTTCGCCACGCTGCTGCCGGTGCGCGCCCTCACCATGCTGGCCGCGGCCGTCTTCACGCCCCAGGCCGCCGCTGCCATGACGGTGATGGCGCCGCCCGGGCAGCGCGCGCGCGCCATCACCATGATCTTTCTCGGCTGGTCACTCAGCTCGGTGCTCGGCATGCCGCTGCACAGCTACATCGGCGAGACGCTGGGCTGGCGCTGGGCCTTCGCGCTCGTCGCGCTGCTCAGCACCATCGCGGCCCTGTGGGTCTGGCGCACCGTGCCCGACGGCGTGCGGCCGCCACCGATGACGCTGGCCAGTTGGCGCCGCACGCTGACGCATCCACTGCTCATGGGCATGGTGGCCGTCACCGTGCTCAGCGCAGCCGGGCAGTTCACGGTCTTCACCTACTTTGCGCCCTACTACCGCGAGGTGCTGGGTGCCGGTGCGGCCGGCGTGAGTGCGCTGTTCCTCTGGTTTGGCGCCTGCGGTCTGGTGGGCAATCTGCTGCTGACGCGCCTGATCCAGCGCTTCGGCGTCGAGCGTTGCGTGGGCGGGGCGCTGGCCTTGATCGCGTTGTCGCTGCTGCTGTGGCCCTTGGCCGGCACGGTGGCGACGATGGCCCTGGTGACCATGCCCTGGGCACTGGGCTGCTTCTCGTCCAACTCGGGCCAGCAGGCGCGCCTGTCCATCGCCGCGCCAGCCCTGGCCATGGCGCTGCTGGCGCTCAACACCTCGGCGATGTACCTCGGCCAGGCCATCGGTGCGGCCGGCGGCGGGCTGATGGTGGCGGCCGCGGGCTTTGCCCAGCTTCACTGGGTCGGGCTGGGTTGGATGCTGCTGGCGATTGCACTCAGCACCCATCTCGCCCGGCGCACGAAGGGCCGGCCGGTCGATGTCTGACACCCCCTTGCCGCTGGCCGCGCCGGGCTCGCCGGGCGAGCTCTTCCGTGCCTGCACGCGGCTGGCGCTGCAGGGCTTTGGCGGCGTGCTGCCGGTGGCCCAGCGCGAGCTGGTCGAACGCCTGCGCTGGCTGACGCGCGAGCAGTTCCTCGAGCTGCTGTCGATTGCCCAGGTGCTGCCCGGACCCAACATCGTCAACCTGCTGCTCATCGTGGGCGACCGGCTCTTCGGCTGGCGCGGTGCGCTGGCTGCGGTGTCCGGCATCCTGCTCGCGCCGCTGGTTGTGGTGCTGATGCTGGCACTGCTGGTGGGGCAGCTGCAGGGCGTGCCCTACGTGGCGGGCGCCTTGCGCGGCATGGGCGTGGTCGCGGCGGGGCTGGTGCTGAGCACGGCCTTCAAGCTGGCGCCGGGGCTGCGTCGCAACCCGCTGGGATGGCCCTTGTGCGGCGTGCTGGCGGCGATCACCGTGGCCGCCGTGGCCTGGCTGCGGTGGCCGCTGGCGGGCGTCGTGCTGGGCCTGGGTGCCGTGTCGATGGCGCTGGCCTGGCGGGGGTTGCGGTCATGAACACGCTGCTGTGGGGCCCCATCGGCTTTGGCACGGCCGAGACGGGCTCGCTGTTCCTGCACTTCCTGGTGCTGTCGCTGCTGGCCGTGGGTGGCGCCATCACCACCGTGCCCGACATGCAGCGCGTCGTCGTTGGCCAGAAGGGCTGGCTCAGCGACGCCGACTTCACCAGTTGCGTGGCGCTGGCGCAGGCCGCGCCGGGCCCCAACGTGCTCTTCGTGGCCGTCATCGGCCTCAACGTCGGCGGTTTGATGGGCGTGCTGGCCGCCATGACGGGCACCCTGCTGCCGTCCACCACGCTTGCGCTGCTGGCGTCGCGCTGGGGCGAGCGGCGCCGCGAGTCACGGGTCGTGCGCGCCTTCACCGCGGGCATGGCGCCGCTGACGCTCGGCCTGCTCTTGTCCACCGGCTGGATCCTGCTCGAACCCACGCGCACGCAGTGGGCCGTCGCACCCCTGGTCGGCGCCACGCTGTACGTGATGCTGCGCACCCGGCTCAGCCCGCTGTGGGTGCTGGCAGCCGGTGCCGGGCTGGGCGCGGCAGGCTGGGTATGAGCGCATCGGCATCGCGCTGGACGCGCATCGCCGGCCGCCTGGCGCTCGCGGCCGGCCTGGTTTACGCCGGCGCGCTGGCGCTGCTGACGTGGCGGCAAGAGGCACTGCTGTTCCACCCGCAGACGCTGCCCGCCGACCACCGCTTCGACCTGGGCGGCGACGTGCACGAGACCTGGGTCGACGTGCCCGGCGCGCGGCTCAACGCCTTGCACCTGCGCTTGCCGCAGCCCGACGGCGTGGTGCTCTACCTGCACGGCAACGCCGGCAACCTGGCCAGTTGGTTCACCGACCTCGGCGCCTACCGCCGCGCCAATGTCGACCTCTTCATGATCGACTACCGCGGCTACGGCAAGAGCAGTGGCCGCATCGACAGCGAGGCCCAGTTGCACGCCGATGTGCGCGCCGCGTGGGACAGCATCGCGCCGCGTTACGAGGGCCGGCGCCGCACGGTGATGGGCATCTCGCTGGGCAGCGGGCTGGCCGCCGCGCTGGCCGCCGAGGTGAAGCCCGAGATGACGGTGCTGGTGTCGCCCTACGTCAGCATGCTGGAACTGGCGCGGCTGCACTACCGCTGGGTGCCCGAGGCCATCGTGCGCTACCCGCTGCGCACCGACTTGGCGCTGCCACGCGTGGCGGGCCCGTTGCTGTTGATCCACGGCGAGCGCGACGAGCTGATCCCGCCCTCACACAGCCAGCGCCTGGCCGCGCTGGCAGCGCAAGCCCGGCTGGTGATCGTGCCCGGCGCCGGCCACAACGACATCGACGCCACGCCGCAGTACCGCGACGAGTTGGCGGCGGCACTGCGCGGTCGCTGAGCACGCGCCGCAACCGCCGCGCTACTTGGTGCCGAAAATCTTGTCCCCCGCATCACCCAGCCCCGGGATGATGTAGCCCACGTCATTGAGGTGGCTGTCGATGGCCGCCGTCCAGCAGCGCACATCGGGGTGTGCCGCCTCGAGCGCGCGGATGCCTTCGGGCGCGGCCACCAGCACCAGGGCGCGGATGTCCTTGCAGCCGCGGCTCTTGAGCAGGCTCACGGTGGCGATCATCGAGCCCGCGGTGGCCAGCATCGGGTCGACGATGAGCGCGGTGCGTTCGCTGAGATGGCCGACGAAACGCTCGAAGTAGTGCTCGGGCTGCAGCGTCTCGTGGTTGCGGCTCAGGCCCACCACGCTGACCTTGGCATTGGGGATCATGTCGAGCACGCCGTCCAGCATGCCCAGCCCGGCGCGCAGGATGGGCACCACCGTCACCTTGCGGCCGGCAATCTGATCCACCTCGAGCGGGCCGCTCCAGCAGGCGATGGTCGTCTTCTCGAGCGGGAAGTCGGCCGTGGCCTCGTAGCACAGCAGCCGGCCGAGCTCATTGGTGAGCTCGCGAAACTTCTTCGTCGAGATCTCGTCCTCGCGCAGCAGGCCGACTTTGTGGCGTACCAGCGGATGGTTGACGGCGATGACAGGCATGGTGCGCACCGGTAAAGGACCGGGCCCAGTTTAGCGGCCGCCCCAAGCGACTCAGCGGCTCAGCGGCTCAGGGCCAGCGCGGCAGCCCGAGATGTTTGGCCCAGGCCGCGGCCCCGGCGGCCAGGCCGATCACCCCGGCCAGCAAGGGTGCCAGCGTCGACGCCTGGACGTCCAGGATCTGCGCCATCCACGGCAGCGCAACGGTGGCGGCCGCACCCGCCGTGAAGGCCACGGCCAGCACCATCACCAGCGTGTCGCGACGCACTGCCACGTAGCCGGCCTGCAGTGCGTCCAGGGTGCGGCGGTGCTCAAGTTCGAGCTCGGCGCGGCGCTCCTGCAGCGCCTGCCCGGCGGCACGCTCGAGCGCGCGATACAGCCCGGCGCGGAAGTCCGCCGGCAGGCCGGGCGGTCGCAGTGCCGCGGTCAGGGCGCGGTCGAGTGCGTCGCCCACCGGCCAGGCTTGCGGCTCCTCGCGATCCAGTGCAAACGGGTCGTGCATGCTTCTCTCCTTCAGGCCGCCCACAGCGCGCGGTCGGCCAGGCCCAATACTTTCATGCGGCCGAGCAGCGCGGCGCGCGCGCGGAACAGCTGCGTCTTCACCGTGCCATCAGGGCAGCCCAGCATCGCCGCCACCTCGGCCACGGCGCGCTCTTCAAAGTAGTACAGCGTGACCACGCGCCGCTGCGCCTCGGGCAACGCGTCGACGAGCCGGCGGATCGCAAGCGCCTCATCGGCCGCTGCGTGCTCGTCGGGCGCAGCCACGGCATCGGCCTCGGCCTGCACCGCCTCGTCACCCAGCGACAGGTCCGTGCGCACGCGCTCCAGCGCCGTCAGGCTGCGGTTGCGGGTGATGGCGTAGATCCAGGTCGACAGTGCGGCCCGCCCATCGAAGCCTGGCAAGCCTTTCCAGACACGGATCAGGCTCTCCTGCGCGGCGTCGCGTGCGTCGGCGGGGTTGCGCAGCAGGGCCAGGCACAGGCGATACACCTTGGTCTCGTAGCGCTGCGCGATCAGATCGAAGGCCGCGGACGGGTCGCCGCGGTCCAGCAGGGCCAGGATGTCGTGGTCGCGCAATGCCGCCGCGCTGGGTGGGGTGGTCGGCGCGGCAAGGTCCATCAAGGCTTGTACCCGGCGACGAGCGATCTGGTTTCAGCGCAACGCGAAGAGATTCCCGGCTCGCGGCTGAAACCGATGTCACCACGCCGGGGTATCAATGGCGACTCCACCCCCACAGAACGGACTGCAGCATGAATGACCTCAAGCACATCCTCCCGCTCCTCATCCCGATCGTGGCCATCGTGATGGGCATCGGCATCGGCATGCTGGCCCTTGTGATTGACTACAAGCGCAAGCGCGAACTGTTCGAGTTGCACCACAAGGAACGCATGCTGGCCATCGAGCGCGGCATTGACGTGCCGCCCTTGCCGGCCGAACTCTTCCACGGTGGCCGCCAGTCTGGCCTGGGCGTGCCGGCGGTGCAGATGCATCGCGGACTGGTCTGGCTGCTCGTCGGGCTTGCCGTGATGGCCGCGCTTGCGCTCAACCGGGACATCGAGGCAGCGGCCTGGGGGCTGATCCCGGTCGCGGTCGGCGTTGCCAACCTGATCGCCTACGCGCTGGGGCAACGCGGGGCACCGACCGACGGCAAGACAAGGTCGCCGAACTGACGCCGTGCTGTTTCGGATGGATCAGCCCTGCGCGTCGCGCTGCCGGGCTGCCTCATAAAGGCACACGGCGCTGGCCACCGACACGTTCAGGCTCTCGACCGCGCCCCGCATCGGGATGCGCACCAGCTCGTCGCAGGTCTTGCGCGTCAGCTGACGCAGGCCCGACCCCTCGGCCCCGAGCACGAGCGCAATGGGCCCGCGCAGATCGAGCTCGTAGATCGTGCGCTCGGCGTCTTCGCTGGTGCCGATGACGCGGATGTCGCGCTCCTTCAGCTCGTTCAGGCTGCGCGCCAGGTTCGTCACCATCAGGTAGGGCACGGTCTCGGCGGCGCCGCTGGCGACCTTGGCCACGGTGGCGTTCAGGCCCACGGCGTGGTCCTTGGGCGCGACCACGGCGTGCGCGCCGGCGCCGTCGGCGACTCGCAAACAGGCGCCCAGGTTGTGCGGGTCGGTCACGCCGTCAAGCACCAGCACCAGCGGCGCGCCCTGCACGTCGTCGAGCACGTCGTCGAGCGAATGGCGCAGCGCCAGCGGCTGCACACGCGCCACCACGCCCTGGTGGCGCGGCCCGCCAGCCAGGGCGTTGAGGCGCTCGCCATCGCTTTCGACCAGGCGCGCACCGGCATCCTGCGCGCGCTGCACGAACTGCCGCATGCGGGCGTCGCGCCGCGCCACGTCGTAGTGGATCTCGGTGATCGAGCTCGCCGCCGTCTTGAGGCGCACGGTGACGGCGTGGAAGCCGAAGAGGATCTTGGTGCTCATGTTGCCCCCTAGGCACTGCGCGCCGCCCCCCCGAGGGGGAATTCGCGCTTGAGGCGGCTCGGCGCGCTCATGATGGAAAGTCCTCTTCGCGCAGGGCGATCGGTTGGCCATGCGGCGTGCGGTCTGCGGCATGGTCCCAGGCCTGCTGGTAGCGGCCGAGTTCGGCGGCCGTGCTGGCGCCCTTGGCAGCCACCAAGCCTTCGAGCGCGGCCAGCCAATGGTGATAGTAGGTCTGGCCCGTGTCGGCGTCGCCCGCAACTTGCGCGGCCGTGATCTCGGCGGCCAGCGCCGCCGCCCACTCGGGCCAGGTGAAGAGGCCGCGCTGGTGCAGCGACACCGTCATCGCAAAGGCCTGCGCCTCCCAGGGTTCACGAAACACCGGCTCTGCGCCATTGGGTTGAAACGCCACGGCGGTGTCGCTCATGCCGGTTCCAGGTACGCATCCCAGGCGTCGACTGAGACACGCAGGCGCTGCGCACCCGGCTCGTCGCCCCACAGCGTGTGGCCGTCGAAGACCACCGTGTAGAGCCAGCACGGCTGCTCGCCAAGCCCCTGCGCGTGGCTATCGGCGAACACATGTTCGCCATGCTGTGCTTCGACCGTGCCGAGCTTGCCGCGTGCATAGCCAGGCAGCCGCGTGTGATGCGGCACCGCATCGGCGCGCAGTCGCACGGCGTCGCCGACGGCGAAGCGCGGCGCGGTGCTCGCAGGGCGCTGCGTCGGTGCGCCGCGCGCCAGCACGCCGACGACGTCGGCCGCGCGCAGCGTGCGCGTCACGGGCGGCGCCGCGTGCAATGCGCGCGCCTGCTCGATCTCGTCGGCATGCACCAAGCCACGTTGCGCCATCAGCACTTCGAGCGCGTGGATCCAGATCTCGTAGTAGCTCAGCGCCGCGTAGTCGGGCA
>JANPMR010000650.1:0-4481 GCA_031427055.1 Rubrivivax sp. | reverse complement strand
CGAGCATCGGCATCGGCGGGCGACATGATCCGTGCGTCGGGATCAGGGGAGCGCCGGTGGTCGAGGCGATGGTGGCTTCAGTGCTGGCCGATCATAAATTGCTTCACCGCGGGCAAACTGGTCAGTGACATTTGAAGCGGTCGAACGGTTCGAGGCAGGCGGTGCAACGCCATAGCGCCTTGCACGGGGTCGAGCCGAAGCGGCTGACTTCTTCGGTTTCGATTGAGCCGCATTGGGGGCAGGTCACACTGGGAGCATCATGTGGCGGGGCGATACCGTAGGCGAGTAATTTGTCGACGACCTTGTCGCTGTATGCCATGTTCGTGCTCCTGAAGTTGGAACTAGTGGGCAGCCCACTGGATGCTGCTGATGTCGATGCCGTCCTTGAACATCTCCCACAGCGGCGAGAGTTCGCGCAGGCGGCCCACGCGGTCTTGCAGGGTGTTCACCGCGTAGTCGATCTCGGCCTCGGTGGTAAAGCGGCCGATCGTCATGCGCAGGCTGGAGTGCGCCAGCTCGTCGCTGCGACCCAGGGCGCGCAGCACGTAGCTGGGCTCGAGGCTGGCGCTGGTGCAGGCCGAGCCGGAGCTGACGGCGATGCCCTTGACGCCCATGATCAGCGACTCGCCTTCGACGAAGTTGAAGCTGGCGTTGATGTTGTGCGGCACCCGGCGCTCGAGGTCGCCGTTGATGAACACCTGCTCGATGGAGCTGATGCCGTCCAGCAGGCGCTTTTGCAACAAGCGGATGCGTTCGCTCTCGGCGCCCATCTCGGCCTTGGCGATCTCGAAAGCCAGGCCCATGCCCACGCACTGGTGGGTGGGCAAGGTGCCGCTGCGCATGCCGCGCTCGTGGCCGCCACCATGCATTTGTGCCTCGATCCGCACGCGCGGCTTGCGCCGCACGTAAAGCGCGCCGATGCCTTTGGGGCCGTAGGTCTTGTGGCTGGCCAGGCTCAGCAGGTCGATTGGCAGCGTGGCCATGTCGATCACCACCTTGCCCGTGGCCTGGGCGCCGTCGACGTGGAAGATGATGCCGCGCTCACGGCACACCGCGCCGATGGCCGGGATGTCCTGGATGACGCCAATCTCGTTGTTGACGAACATCACCGAGACCAGGATGGTGTCCTTGCGCAGCGCCGCCTTGAGCTTGTCCAGGTCGAGCAGGCCGTTTTCCTCCACGTCAAGGTAGGTGACTTCGAAGCCCTGGCGCTCGAGTTCACGCGTGGTGTCGAGCACCGCCTTGTGCTCGGTCTTCACGGTGATGATGTGCTTGCCGCGGCTGCTGTAGAAGTGCGCCGCGCCCTTGATGGCGAGGTTGATGCTCTCGGTGGCGCCGCTGGTCCAGACGATTTCGCGCGGATCGGCGTTGATCAGCGAGGCCACCTGCGCGCGCGACTTCTCGACCGCCTCTTCGGCCTCCCAGCCCCAGGCGTGGCTGCGGCTGGCCGGGTTGCCGAAGTGCTCGCGCAGCCAGGGGATCATGGCGTCCACCACGCGCGGATCGCACGGCGTTGTGGCGCCGTAGTCCATGTAGATGGGAAAGTGCGGGGTCATCATCGATTGCCGAGTGTCACTTCGAGAACGCGTTGCCGAGGGCAAACACTGAATTGGGTGCCGTGATCCGGATGGGCTTGACCACGGGGATATTGGAGATGGCACGCTTGACCGGCGACTCGTCGATCGCGACGCCCTTGGCCGTCTGCTCATCGACCAGCTTCTTCAGCGAGATCGAATCGAGGTATTCGATCATCTTGGCGTTGAGGCTGGCCCACAGGTCGTGCGTCATGCACTTGCCGGTGTCTTCGCCCATGCAGCCTTCGCGGCCGCTGCAGCCCGTGGCGTCGATGGGCTCGTCAACCGCAACGATGATGTCGGCCACGGTGATCGCGTCTGCCGCCCGGCCCAGCGAGTAACCGCCGCCCGGGCCGCGCGTACTCTCGACCAGTTCATGGCGGCGCAGCTTGCCGAACAGCTGCTCAAGGTAGGACAGCGAAATCTGCTGGCGCTGGCTGATGGCGGCCAGCGCCACAGGCCCGGCGTTGGCGCGCAGCGCCAGATCGATCATCGCCGTGACGGCGAAGCGGCCTTTTGTGGTCAGTCGCATGGGGATGCTCCTGGCGCCGGGGCGCCGATGGGTGAAAACGCGGTCATGTTCGGGGGCGAAGCGGGGTCGAAGCGGGCTGCTCGCTCTGGATTCGCGGCCTTGCCTTGCTTATCCCGACTAATTTGCTCAAGTATACAAGAAGTTGACTATTTTGCTCAAGCATTGCCATCGCTGCCCGCACCGGCCAGCGTGCGCGCCAGGCGCACGACCAGCCGATCACTCGCGTCCTCGAGCAGGTCGAGCACCTGTTCGAAGCCCGCCGGGCTGCCGTAATACGGATCGGGCACTGCGAGCCCGTCGCCACCGCCCGCCGCAGTGCCAACAAAGCTCAGCATCAATGCACAACGCTCGGCGGCACCTGGCGGCGCGCGTCTTTGCAGCCAGGCCAGATTGTCCTGATCCATGGCCAGCAGCCAGTCGAAGCGATCAAAGTCCGCCGGCTGCACCTGGCGTGCGCGCAGCGACGAGAGGTCGTAGCCCCGCGCCGCGGCGTGGGCAATCGCGCGTGCGTCCGGCGCCTCGCCGACATGCGAGCCGACGGTGCCGGCCGAGTCGACCTCGACATCGCCCGCCAGCCCGGCGCGCGCCAGTTTGGCGCGCAGCACGCCCTCGGCCGTGGGCGAGCGGCAGATATTGCCCATGCAGACCATCAGCACGCGCACGCGAACCTCGACCTTTGGCGCGCCGGTGCCACCGCCCAGCCACTGCTTGATGACCCCGATCATCGTGACCGCCCTGGCGCGGCGGTGACCAGGGGCACCACGTCGGCCACGCTGGCGCCGAAGGCTTGTTCGCGCAGCAGAGCCAGTTGATCGCGCACGCGCGCCGCTTTCTCGAACTCGAGGTTGCGCGCGTGCTCGAGCATCTGCCGCTCAAGCAACTTCATGCGCTTGCCCAGATCCTTCTCGGACATCGCCTCGACCTCGGCCGCGGCCTGGGCCGCCTTGAGATCGTCCTTGGCGGACTTGTCGGACACCGCGCCGTCGATCATGTCGCGGATGCGCTTGCTGACGCTGCGCGGCGTGATGCCCATGGCCAGGTTGTGCGCCACCTGCTTGGTGCGCCGCCGCTCGGTTTCGCCGATGGCGGCCTTCATCGAGTCGGTGACTCTCTCGGCATACAGGATGGCGCGGCCGTTGATGTGGCGCGCCGCGCGGCCGATGGTCTGGATCAGGCTGCGCTCGCTGCGCAGGAAGCCTTCCTTGTCGGCGTCGAGGATGGCCACCAGGCTGACCTCGGGCAGGTCCAAACCCTCGCGCAGCAGGTTGATGCCGACCAGCACGTCGAAGATGCCCAGGCGCAGGTCGCGCAGGATCTCCACCCGCTCGACGGTGTCGACATCGCTGTGCAGGTAGCGCACCTTGACGCCGTTGTCCGACAGGTAATCGGTCAGCTGCTCGGCCATGCGCTTGGTGAGCGTGGTGATGAGCACGCGCTCACTGAGATCGACGCGGATGCGGATCTCCTGCAGCACGTCATCGACCTGGCTCGACGCCGGCCGCACCTCGACCTCGGGATCGACCAGGCCGGTGGGCCGCACCACCTGCTCCACTACCTGGCCGGCGTGCTCTTTCTCCCAGGCTGCCGGCGTGGCCGAGACGAACACCGCCTGGCGCATCTTGCGTTCGAACTCCTCGAACTTGAGCGGCCGGTTGTCCAGCGCGCTGGGCAGCCGGAAGCCGTACTCGACGAGCGTGGTCTTGCGCGAGCGGTCGCCGTTGTACATGCCGCCAAACTGGCCGATCAGCACGTGGCTCTCGTCCAGGAACATCAGCGCGTCGCTGGCCAGGTAGTCCACCAGCGTGGGTGGCGGTTCGCCGGGCGCCGCGCCGGAGAGATGGCGCGTGTAGTTCTCGATTCCCTTGCAGTGGCCCACCTCCTGCAGCATTTCGAGGTCGAAGCGCGTGCGCTGCTCCAGGCGTTGCGCCTCGACCAGTTTGCCGCCCTTCACGAACTCATCCAGGCGGGTGCGCAACTCGTCCTTGATGGTGCCGATGGCCTCTACCACGCGCTCGCGCGGCGTCACGTAGTGGCTGCTTGGGTAAACCGTGAAGCGCGGAATCTTCTGCCGCACGCGGCCGGTCAGCGGGTCGAGCAACTGCAGTGCCTCGATCTCGTCGTCGAAGAGCTCGATGCGCAGCGCCAGCTCGCTGTGCTCGGCCGGAAAGACGTCGATGGTGTCGCCACGCACGCGAAAACTGCCGCGCCCGAACTCGATCTCGTTGCGCTTGTATTGCATGCGGATGAGCTGCGCGATGACGTCGCGCTGGCTCATCTTGTCGGCCACCCGCAGCGTCATCACCATCTTGTGATAGTCGGCCGGGTTGCCGATGCCGTAGATGGCGCTCACGCTGGCCACGATGATGACGTCGCGG
>JANPMR010000649.1:0-4724 GCA_031427055.1 Rubrivivax sp. | reverse complement strand
CGAAACCTGCCAAAGAAGGCCCCGAGCCCGCAAAGCCGGCCGCCACGTCGCCAGACCGGGCGGCCGAGAAGCTGTCGCGCAGCGAACGCAAGGACCTCACCCGCGCCAGCCTGACGCAGGCTGCGCTCGATCTGATGGGCGAGGGCCGCAGCTTCACCAGCCTGGGCATCCGAGAGATTGCGCGCGAGGCCGGCATGGTGCCGAATGGCTTCTACCGGCACTTTCGCAACACCGACGAGCTGGGCCTGGCGCTGGTGGAAGAGGTGGGCATCACGCTGCGGCGCTTGCTGCGCGAGGCGCGTCGCGGCGGAGCGGCGCCTTCAGACCGCGTGCGTGCGTCGGTCGACGTGTACTGCGAGTACGTCAAGCGCAACCGGCTGCTGTTTCTCTTCATCAGCAGCGAGCGTGCCGGCGGCAGTCGCATCTTGCGGCTGGCCATCCGCAACGAGGTGCGCCACTTCAGCAACGAGATGGCGCAGGACTTTCGCGGCATCGGCGCTTACCCCGACATGCCCACCGCGACGCTGCAGGTGGTCAGCGGCCTGATCGTCAACACCATGTTGTCGGCCGCGCCCGAGATGCTGGATCTGCCGCCCGAACAGCCGCTGCTGGAGGCCGAGATGACCGAGAACTTTGTCCAGCAACTGCAGATCGTGCTGCTGGGTGCAGCAGCCTGGCGGGTGGAGCGCGCGGTCGGCTGAGCGCCCGCCCGGCAGGCACGCCGAGGCCTCAATCCGTAGACACCACCTGCTGCGCCGCGGCCAGGTCTTCGAGCGCGGTGCCGACCGACTTGAATAGCGTGATCTCGTCGTCGCGCCGTGGCCGCCCGAGGCCGTCGCGCAGCAAGCCCGCCAGTTCGGCCACGATGTGATCGCGGGCGATGGCGCCACGGGCCAGCGGCTGCGTCAGGTCGCCCGCCTCGGCCAGCGCACCGGCAAAGGTGTCGACGACCACGGTGGCGCGTTGCACGGCGGTGTCGTCCACCTCGCGCATGTCGGGGCGGAAGGCGCCCACCAGATCGAGATGCGTGCCGGGCCGCAGCCACGCGCCCAAGACCACGGGCTGAGTCGCCGTGGTGGCGCAGCAGACGATGTGCGCCGCCGCCACCGCGGCGGGCAGATCGTCGACAGCAGCGGCAGCAAGGCCTTCGGTGTTGAGTTGAGCGGCCCGCGCGCGTGCCGCGTCACCGTGCCGGCCCCAGACCGCGACGCGCAGACCGGGGCGCAGTGCGACATGCGCGCGTGCCATCCACCCGGCCAGGCGGCCGCTGCCCACGACGAGCAGCGTCTGCGCATCGGCGCGTGCCAGGTGCTGTGCGGCCAGCGCCGACGTGGCTGCGGTGCGGCGCAGCGTCAGCGCCTCGCCGTCGAGCAGGGCCAATGGCTGGCCGCTGGCGCGGTCCATCACCAGCACGCTGGCCTGCACCGTGTCGGTTGAACGCGGCATGACCGTGACGAGCTTGACGACGACGACGCGCGCGTTCCAGGCCGGCATCAGGAGCAAGCTGTCGTCGCCACCCAGCCTGTGGGCGTGGCGCAAGGGCACCTCGGCGCCCTGCAGGAAGGCGGCCTCAAGCGTGCGTGACAGTTCCGCCCACGGCAACGCGGCATGCACCTCGGCGGCTGAATAAACTCGCAGCATGCAAGACAGTGTAGTGATCGTGGGTGGCGGCGTGATGGGCGCAGCGACGGCCTGTTTTCTGGCGCGCGACCACGGCGTGGCCGTGACCGTGCTGGAGCGCGACCCCAGCTACGCGCGGGCGTCGAGTGCGCTGTCGGCCAGCTCGATCCGGCAGCAGTTTTCGCAGCCGGCCAACATCGCGCTGTCGCAATGGAGCCTGGCCTTTCTGCGCCGTGTGGGCGACGAGCTGACGGTGGGCGACGACAGGCCGCAACTCGGTCTGGTCGAGCCCGGCTACCTGTACCTGGCCACGCCCGAACAGGGGCAGGCCTTGGTCGAGAACCACGTCGTGCAGCGTGCCGCGGGCGCCGACGTCGCACTGCTGTCGCCAGGCCAGTTGTCCGCGCGCTACCCGTGGCTGGCCACTGACGACCTGGCGCTGGGCTCACTGGGCCTGAGCGGCGAGGGCTGGTTCGACGGCCCGGCCTTGCTGCAGGCCTTCCGGCGCAAGGCCATCGCCTGCGGTGCGCGCTTCGTGGCCGCCGATGCGGTGGCCTTCGAGCGCAGCGGCGAGCAAGTCACTGCCGTGATTGCGCGTGACGGCCGGCGATTTGCGGCGGATGCCTTCGTTCTGGCGGCGGGCGCCTGGAGTGCCCCACTGGCTGCGATGCTGGGCGTGACGCTGCCGGTGCACGCGAAGAAGCGCGACGTCTTCGTCGTCGACTCGCCCGCCGCACTCGCCAACTGCCCGCTGGTGATCGACCCCAGCGGCCTGTGGTTCCGGCCCGACGGCCGGGGCGGGCCGGCCGGCACGCGCTACCTGACCGGCGCGCCGCCCCGTGAGCCCTGGCCGGGCGACCCCGACGAGCCGCCGCTCGAGGCCGTCGACCACACGCTGTTCGACGAAGTGCTCTGGCCCACGCTTGCGGCGCGCGTGCCGGCCTTCGAGGCCTTGCGCGTGCGTTCAGCCTGGGCCGGCTACTACGAGATGAACCTGTGGGACCACAACGGCCTGGCCGGTGCGCTGCCGCACTGGCGCAACGTCTACACGGCCTGCGGCTTCTCGGGCCACGGCATGCAGCAGGCCCCGGCCGTGGGCTGCGCACTGGCGGCGATGGTGGCTGGCGCAACCAGCAACGCGCCGGCGCTCGATGCGCTGGCGCCGCAACGCCTGCTGGACGGGCGCCGCCTGCTCGAGCGCAACGTGATCTGATGCCTTGCCGCGGCCCGGCGCGCGCCGATGCGCAGCGTCAGGCCAGCCACTCAAGCAGCTTCGCCGCGACCTCGGGCCGGCTCAGCAGGTCCCAGTGGTTGGCCGAGGTCACGACCAGCTGACGGCCGTGCGGCACGTTCAGCGCCAGCGCCGGGTTGCGGTGCTGGCCGAGCGCGCTGGCCAGTGGCACGAGGCCGTCGCCGACGAGCTTGTCGCGCATGCTGCCGACGCGTTCGCCGGTGCGTTTGCCGATGAGGGCGGCGGCCACGAAGACCTGCACGCCCGCCGGCAGCGGTGTCGGGTGGCGGTCGTCATGGCGCTGCGCATGGCGGCCGCCGGCCTGCCAGTCGGCCTGCTGCAGGTTGCCGTAGCGCAGGTCGGTGATGCCCTGGCTGCGCGCCTTGCCCAGGCGGGCCAGCGGCGCGCCGTAGGGGCTGATGCCGAACATCACGTCGATCATGCGGCCACCGCGCTCAAGTGGCGCGCCGTGGTGCGGCGTGCCCAGGAAGACCAGGCGCGTCAACTTGTCCATCCAGGGCTGGCCCTGCGCCTGGTGGCAGGCGCTGCGCGCCACCAGCCCGCCCATGCTGTGGCCGACGATGACCAGCTCTTCAACCGGCACCGGCCACGCGGCCACCAGTTGGCCGAGCAGCGCCGCGAATTCCTGCCCGTTGTGCGAGACATGGCGGCCGCTGTTGTAGTGCAGATGGATCGGCGTGTAGCCGAGCTCGCGCGCGAGCATCGCGCCGTGGTCGTGGCCCTGGCGCGACCACTGCAGATCGTTCATGCACAGGCCGTGCAGCAGCACCACGATGCGCCCGCTGGCGGATGCCATCTGCGTGTCCAGCGGCGCGCCGTTCAGGTCGAGCGCGCGGCCCTGGTGGCGCAGGCGCATGGCGATGGCCAGCGGGTTGCCCGTCTCCAGCAGGTGGTCGCCCCAGACGCCATTGAGCGCGGCCAGCCAGGCCTCGCGCTGCGGCTGGCGTTGGGCTTGCGCGGCGGCCGGCAGGCGGCCCAGCACGGCGTCCAGCCCCTTGCCCACGACGCGTGTCGTGCCGCGCACGCTGCGGTAGATCAAGCCGGTGAGGCCACCGGTGCGCCCGGTGCTCGCCGGGCCGGTGATGCCGGGGCGCGACAGGATGGTGTGGTGCATGGCCTCGACCACGTCGGCCACGCCGACGACGGCGTCGACGCCCAGACGGGCCAGGCCCCGAAGGTCGGCAGCCTGCACGGGCAGGGGTCGGCGCGGGGTGTTCAGCGGGGCAGCAGTCATGTGGTGTGTGCGCTAGCGGTGACGGGGCAACTATGCGCTGTGGTGGGCCGCCGCAGCGGGCCAGGAATTGGTGCAGGCTCCCCAGTCTGGAGTCGCAGGGATTCCTGTTCGTGCGCCTAGCCTGCTGCGTCCCACCAGGCGCCGACAAACTGTTGCTGCAAGCCGTCCACCAGGCTGAGGACCTTGGCGGGCACCAGGCGCGGCGACGGAAACACGGCGTGGATCTCCTGCGCTGGCAGCGCCCACTTCGGCAGCAACTCAATCACCGTGCCGGCACGCAGCGACTGCTGAGCCACATAGCGGGGCAGGGCGGCCACGCCCAGGCCGCCGCGCGCCGCAGCGAGCAGCGCCGAGAGGTTGTTGGAGCGCAGCGGCCCGCGCACCGGCACGGCCTGCACCTGGCCATCGGTACCGGTGAAATGCCAGCGCGCGTCGCCCTGCACGCTGCTGTACACGAGCGCGTCGTGCGCCGGCAAATCGCCCGGCGACTGCGGCGTGCCGCGTGCCGCCAGGTATTCGGCGCTGGCCACCAGCAGCCAGGGATTGACGCCCAGGTAGCGCGCGCCCAGCGTCGAATCGGCCAGCCGGCCCATGCGGATGGCGACATCGATGCCATGC
>JANPMR010000648.1:0-2236 GCA_031427055.1 Rubrivivax sp. | reverse complement strand
GAAGCAGGAAACCATCCGGGCTGGGTTGCAGTTCAAGTCGGTCGCCGGGCTTGGCACCCAGAGCCTCCAGCACATGGGCGGGAAAGGTCACCTGGCGTTTGGACGTGATGGTGATGTGCATGCCTCGGGATCTCCTTACTGGCTGGGGTCATTGTAAGGCGGGCGGCGCCCGCTCGGTCCGGCGCCTTTCTCGTCCTCGCTGAAGTCTGCGGTTCGGGCTGTCAACGAACGCGGGCCAGCAGCCACACGCCCAGCAGCACGGCCATTGTGCCGGCCACGATCCAGGCGTTGAGCGGCTCACCCAGGATCAGCACGCCCATCAGGATCGTCGAGAGCGGGCCGATCATGCCGGTCTGCGCCGTCAGCGTGGCGCCGATGCGCTCGATGGCCAGCATGACCATGATCACCGGCGCGAAGGTGCACAGCGTGGCGTTGAGCAGCGACAGCCACAGCACCTCGGGCGCCACCACGGCGGCAGACAAAGGCCGCAGCAGCAGGAACTGCGCGATGCACAGCACGCAGGCCACCGACGTGGCCCAGCCGGTGAGCCGCAGTGCGCCCAGGCGCTTGACCTCGTTGCCGCTGAGCGCCAGATACACCGCGTAGCTGACGGCGCTGCCAAACACCAGCGCGGCGCCGAGTGCGGTGTCGGCGCCCTGAAACTGGAGCTCGTGTCCAAACACCAGCAGCACACCGGCATAGCTGCAGGCCAGCGCCCACAACTGCCGCGGCCGCGCGCGCTGGCCGAAGAACAGCACGCCCAGCAGCAGCACGAGCGTCGGGTTGAGGTACAGGATCAGCCGCTCGAGGCTGGCGCTGATGTACTGCAGCCCGGCGAAGTCGAGAAAGCTGGCCAGGTAGTAGCCGCTGAAGCCCAGGCCCGCGATCACGAGCCCATCGCGCCGCTGCAGCGCCGGCTTGCCGCGCCCGGCCCACCAGGCCAGCGCCAAGAACAGCGGCATCGCAAACAGCATGCGGTACATGATGAGCGTGACCGCGTCCACGCCATGCCGGTAGGCCAGCTTGACGATGATGGCCTTGCCGCTGAAGGCGATGGAGCCTGCGGCGGCCAAAATCAGACCACCCCCCAGACCCACACCCATCGCAGGGCGTTCGTGCATCAGTAGCCGGCGGCCTGGCCGTCGCGGCGCGGGTCGCTGGCGGCGGCGTAGCCGGTCAGGGCCGGGTCGCCCTGGCCCTCGTCCAGACGCCAGATGAACTGGCCGGCGCCGTAGTCCTGGTAGCTGTCGTTGAAGGACTCGATGCGGTGGCCCAGCTCGCGCAGGCCCTGCGTGGTGGCCGGGTCGAAGCCGTTCTCGGCGTTGACGAGGCCGGCGTTGTAGCGCCAACGCGGCGCGTCGCAGGCGGCCTGCGGCTGCTGGTGGTAGTCGAGCATGCGCACCACGGTCTGCATGTGGCCCTGCGGCTGCATGTCGCCGCCCATCACGCCGAAGCTCATCACCGGCTGCACGGTCGTCGGTGTGGCTTCGCCACCCGACGACACGGCCCCCTCGGGGGGTGGCGCAGCGGCACGCGGAGCCTGGGGGCCCGGCTTCGTCAGGAAGGCGGGGATGATGGTCTGGAAGGGCCGCTTGCCCGGGCCGACGACGTTGTCTCGCGACGGATCGAGCGTGAAGCCGTGGCCGCGGTTTTGCAGGCTCACGCCGTAGCCCGGCACCACCACGCCGGAGCCGAAGCCCATGTAGTTGCTCTGGATGAAGCTGACCATCATGCCGCTCTCGTCGGCCGCACTGAGATAGATGGTGCCGCCTTGCGGGCCGTGGCCGGGGCCGAAGTCCTGCGCCTTGCGCGGGTCGATCAGCGCGGCGCGGCGGGCCAGGTAGCCGTCATCAAGCATCTGCGCCGGCGTCAGGCGCATGCTGCGCGGCTCGGCCACGTAGCGGTAGACGTCGGCGAAGGCCAGCTTCATGGCCTCGATCTGCAGATGCTGGCTGGCCACGCCGTCGACCGGCAGCGCGGCGATGTCGAACTTCTCGAGGATGCCCAGCGCGATGAGCGCGGCGATGCCCTGGCCGTTGGGCGGGATCTCGTGCAGGGTGTGGCCGCGGTAGTCGCGCGAGATCGTTCCCACCCACTCGGGCTGGTACGCGGCCAGGTCGGCAGCGGTCAGGGCGCCGCCGTGCTCGCGCGCGTAGGCTGCGATCGCATCAGCGATCTCGCCGCGGTAGAAGGCCTCGCCCTTTGTTTGCGCAATCAAGCGCAGGCTGCGCGCCGC
>JANPMR010000647.1:0-1747 GCA_031427055.1 Rubrivivax sp. | reverse complement strand
CTGACCTCGGGGCAGGGCAGGCCGGCGGCGCGCAGGCGCTCGGCCGCGCGCACGCAGCGCGAGCGCTCTTGTTCGGCCATCGCCACCAGCGCCGCAGGCGTGCGGCAGGCGTAGGACTCGCCGCAATGCGTCATCACGCCTCTCAGCGTGGCGCCGCCTGCGTGCAGCGTGTGGCCTACGTCAAGCAGCAGCGCCGAGTCGGGCTCGACACCGGCGCGATGGCCGTCGCAGTCGACCTCGATGAAGACCTCGAAGTGATGCCCACTGGCGCACACGGCCTGCGCCGCGGCCACCGAGTCGACCACGATGGCCAGCGCGCAACCGCGTTCGCGCAGCGCGCGCGCCTGGGCCAGCTTGGTGGGCGCGATGCACACGGCGTAGAGGATGTCGTCGAAGCCGGCGTCGAAGAAGACCTCGGCCTCTTTCAGTGTCGACACCGTGATGCCGCGCGCGCCGCCGTCGCGCTGGCGGCGTGCCACCTCGACGCTCTTGGCCGTCTTGACATGCGGGCGCAGGCGCACGCCCAGCGCGTCCATGCGGGCCTGCATGTGCTTGAGGTTGTGCTGCAGGCGCGTGGCGTCCAGCAGCGCGGCGGGGGTGGGCAGGGGGCTGAGGTCCATGCCCCGATGCTAGCGGCGGCTGACGGAGCCATAGCCGGCTGCAATCACCGCGGTGCGATTAACAAAAACTACCAAAAACCACAAATCAATACAGTTCAAGCATGGATTGATGACGCCCACCCGCTCTGTGTCACCGCTTCCTGCCTTGCAACCCCGCCATCACCCCCCAAAGGAACCCCTTGTAGATCATCAACAGCACCGTCCAGCCCTTCAAGGTCAACGCCTTCCACAACGGCAAGTTCGTCGAAGTCAGCAACGAGTCCATCAGGGGCAAGTGGAGCGCCTTCGTGTTCTTCCCGGCCGCCTTCACCTTTGTCTGCCCGACCGAGCTCGAAGACCTGGCCAACCGTTACCCTGAGTTTCGCGACCTGGGCGTCGAGGTCTATGGCATCTCTACCGACACCCACTTCGCGCACAAGGCCTGGCACGACACGTCCGACGCCATCCGCAAGGTGCGCTACCCGCTGCTGGGCGACACCACGCACCGCCTGACGCGCATGTTTGGCGTGCACATCGAAGAAGAAGGCCTGGCGCTGCGCGGCACCTTCCTGATCAACCCCGAAGGCGTGATCAAGACCGCCGAGATCCACGACAACGGCATCGGCCGCGACGCCACCGAGCTGCTGCGCAAGGTCAAGGCCGCGCAGTACGTGGCCAAGCACCCGGGCGAAGTCTGCCCCGCCAAGTGGCAGGAAGGCGCGGCCACGCTGACGCCGTCGCTCGACCTCGTCGGCAAGATCTGACGACGCCTTGCAGGGGCGCGGCCCTCGCCGTGCCCCTGATCGAACACGACCCCCAGCCCAAGCCCAGGGCCAATCTCCAGGAACCGCCATGCTCGACGCCAGCCTCAGTCAACAACTTCGCACCTACCTCGAGCGTTTGACGCAGCCGGTCGAGCTGGTCGCCTCGCTAGACGAGCGCGCCGCGTCGCAAGACATGCGCACGCTGCTCGACGAGATCGCGGCGCTGTCGCCCCTGGTCAGCGCGCGCTTCGACGGCAGCGACGCGCGCCGGCCGTCCTTTCAGGTCACGCGCGCGGGCGCCGACATCGGCCTGCGCTTCGCAGCCGTGCCGATGGGCCACGAGTTCACCTCGCTGGTGCTGGCGCTGCTGCACGCGGGCGGTCA
>JANPMR010000646.1:0-2068 GCA_031427055.1 Rubrivivax sp. | reverse complement strand
TCCCCTACGCCTGGCCGGCGCACGAGATCCGCGCGCAACTCGACCGCCACGGTCTGCAACTGGTGTTGCACAACCTGCCGGCCGGCAACTGGGACGCGGGCGAGCGCGGCATTGGCTGCCATCCCGAGCGCATCGACGAGTTTCGCGTCGGCGTGGCCCAGGCCATCGAGTACGCCACCGCGCTGGGTGCGCCGCAGCTCAACTGCCTGGCCGGCAAGGCGCCGGCGGGTGTGCCGGCCGACGTGCTGCGGCAGACCTTCGTGGCCAATCTTCGCTACGCAGCGGCCGCGTTCAAGAGCGCCGGCCTGCGTCTGCTGATCGAGCCCATCAACCCGTTCGACATCCCGGGCTTCTATCTCAACGGCACCACGCAGGCATTGGCCATCCTGGACGAGGTGGGCGCCGACAACGCCTTCGTGCAGTACGACATCTATCACGCGCAGCGCTTCGAAGGCGAGCTTGCCGCCACCCTGCAGCGCGCGCTGCCGCGCATCGGCCACATGCAGCTGGCCGACAACCCCGGGCGCAACGAGCCGGGCAGCGGCGAGATCAATTACGCCTTCCTCTTCAAGCACATCGACCGCATTGGCTACACCGGCTGGATCGGCTGCGAATACAAGCCCGCCGCCGGCACCGAAGCCGGTCTGGGCTGGCGCGAGCGGCTCGCGTCCTGAACCTTTGACGACCCCGAGAACACCATGAGCACCTCACCCCAGAAAATCGGTTTCATTGGCCTGGGCATCATGGGCACGCCCATGGCCGGGCACCTGCTCGCCGCCGGCCACAGCTTGTTCGTGCACACGCGCAGCAAGGTGCCCGAGGCGCTGGCCGCCGCCACCGCCTGCGCCAGCGCGCGCGAGGTGGCCGAGCGCGCCGATGTCGTCTTCACGATGGTGCCCGACACGCCCGATGTCGAGGCCGTGTTGTTCAGCGAGAACGGCATCGCGGCCGGGCTGAAGGCTGCGCCCAACGGCGCTGGCGGCCGCAAGGTGGTCGTCGACATGAGCAGCATCTCGCCCATCGAAACCAAGGTCTTCGCGCACAAGATCAACGCGCTGGGCGCCGACTACCTGGACGCGCCGGTCTCCGGCGGCCAGGTGGGCGCGAAGAACGCCACGCTGTCGATCATGGTCGGCGGCGACGAGGCGGTGTTCGGTCGCATCAAGCCGCTGTTCGAGCTGATGGGCAAGAACATCACGCTGGTGGGCGGCAACGGCGACGGCCAGACCGCCAAGGTGGCCAACCAGATCATCGTCGCGCTCAACATCGAAGCCGTGGCCGAAGCACTGCTGTTCGCAGCCAAGGCCGGCGCCGACCCGGCGCGCGTGCGCCAGGCGCTGATGGGCGGCTTCGCGGCCAGCCGCATCCTCGAGGTGCATGGCGAGCGCATGGTCAAGCGCACATTCGACCCGGGCTTTCGCATCGAGCTGCACCAGAAGGACCTGAACCTGGCACTGTCCAGCGCGCGCGCGCTTGGCGTGTCGCTGCCCAACACCGCCACCGCGCAAGAGCTGTTCAACGCCTGCGCGGCCCACGGCGGCAAGGCCTGGGACCACTCGGCGATGGTGAAGGCGCTTGAGAAGATGGCCAATTTCGAGATCGGGCAGCAGGCGTAGGGCGCTGAGGCCTGCCGTCGGTAGGGTCATGGCCCGTTGCTGACGTTCGGTGTGGCTGCTCTGCTTGCGTGGATTGGTGCGAGCAAAGGCGGGCCCGGGCGGGCTGGGTCGCTTCGATGAGGCGGTCGTCGCTGCGCGCCGACTGCCTTCCGTGCCCGGGCCAGAGGCCCGGTCCTTCGCCAGGCACAAACAGTCCTCAGGACTGTTTGTGTCCGGGCTCAGTGCGCGGTCTCGTGGCCCAGCCGCGTAACTCGCTACGCGCCCTTCGGCCGCTGCGCTCGAACATACGCGGCAAGTCAGTCCACGATGCGCGCTGCGCGCGCGGCCACGAGCCCTGTGCTCCTCAGCGCCTCATCGGCGCGCCCCAGCCCACCCGGGCCCACCTTCGCCGAAACAGTGCCGTCGCGCGGCCGGCACGCCACCAGGGTGCTTGAGCGGCAGGTGGCGTCTGG
>JANPMR010000645.1:0-10597 GCA_031427055.1 Rubrivivax sp. | reverse complement strand
GGCCGTCCGGTCGGCACCCTCCCCTGCCCCTCCCGCCGATCGGGAGGGGTTCCAGCGAGCACCACGATGACCAACATCCATCTCAACGTCAACGGCATCGAGGTCATCTACAACCACGTCATCCTGGTGCTCAAGGGCGTGAGCCTGCAGGTGCCCGAGGGTGGCGTGGTGGCGCTGCTGGGCGGTAACGGCGCGGGCAAGACGACGACGCTGCGCGCGGTGAGCAATCTGCTGGCCGGCGAACGCGGCGAGGTCACCAAGGGCAGCATCGAGTTGCGCGGCGAGCGCATCGAGAAGCTGAGCACCAGCGAGATGGTCAACCGCGGCGTCATCCAGGTCATGGAAGGCCGGCACTGCTTCGCGCACCTGTCCATCGAGGACAACCTGATGACCGGCGCCTACACGCGCAAGGACGGCAAGGCGGCCGTCGCGGCCACGCTGGAGAAGGTCTACAACTACTTCCCGCGCCTGAAAGAGCGGCGCAGCAGCCAGGCCGCCTACACCTCGGGCGGTGAGCAGCAGATGTGCGCCATCGGCCGCGCGCTGATGGCCAACCCGAAGATGGTGCTGCTGGACGAACCCAGCATGGGCCTGGCGCCGCAGATCGTCGAAGAAGTGTTCGAGATCGTGAAGGACCTCAACCAGCGCGAGAAGGTCACCTTCCTGCTCGCCGAGCAGAACACCAACATGGCGCTGCGCTACGCCGACTACGGCTACATCCTCGAGAACGGCCGCATCGTGATGGACGGCGAAGCCAAGTCCCTGCGCGAGAACGAGGACGTGAAGGAGTTCTACCTCGGCATGGGGGGTGGCTCTGACGACAACCCGCGCAAGAGCTTCAAGGGCGGCAAGAGCTACAAGCGGCGCAAGCGGTGGCTTTCATGACCACCCCCCGGAGCGGCTTCGCCGCTTCCCCCCTCGAGGGGGGCCAAGCCAGCGGCCCGGCAAAGCCGGTTCCGCGGCTTGCGCTCGACAAACGCGGCCACCGACATGAGTGACGACCTCTCCGGCTTCGCGCCGCCGCCCTTCAAGCCCGACGACGCGCTGGTGCAGCTCATACGCAGCCTTCGCGACCTGAAGCTGGCCGAGCGCGGCAATGCGTTCGAGCTGCGCGGCAAGCGCGTCGTCGAGTTGGCCGTCGACGGCGCCGTGATCGCCGCGCGGCTGGCGCGCAAGCCGGCTCTGACCCCCGAGTGGGACCGGCACAACGTGGGCTCGGCCCCCGACATGCGCAAGCTCATCGACGAAGTCAAGAAACGCCTCGCCCGCTGGGAACGCGAAGAGTGAACACCGCTGCGCCAGACGGGTTGGAGACGCGCGAAAGCGCCGTCCGTGAAGCCACGCTGATGGCCGCCTTGCCAGCGCAACTGCGCGCGGCGCAAGCGGTGCCGGCGCTGGCCGAGATCCTGGCCGGCATCAACCCGGCCAGCGTGCATTCAAGGGCGGCGCTGGCCTGCCTGCCGGTGACGCGCAAGGGCGATCTGCTGGCGCGCCAGCAAGCCAGCCGCGGGGCAGACGCCGCGCGCTGGGACGCCTTTGGCGGCTTCTCGGCCATCGGCTGGCGCGCCATGGCCGGCACGCGTCCGGCACGCCGCGTCTACCAGTCGCCGGGCCCGATCTACGAGCCCG
This sequence comes from Rubrivivax sp., assembly GCA_031427055.1. Lineage (GTDB taxonomy): Bacteria > Pseudomonadota > Gammaproteobacteria > Burkholderiales > Burkholderiaceae_C > Rubrivivax. The sequence goes on along the minus strand of JANPMR010000645.1, from coordinate 8,968 downwards.
AAGGCAACGCACCCGACTACTGGCGCGTGGCGCGCGCCCTGCGCGCCGCGGGCTTTGCCGCGGGCGACCTGGTGCACAACAGCTTCAGCTACCACCTCACCCCCGGCGCCTGGATCATGGAAGGCGGGGCATTGGCGCTCGGCTGCACGGTGTTCCCGGGCGGCGTCGGCAACACCGAACTGCAGTTGCAGGCCATGAGCGAGCTGCGCCCCGACGCCTACACCGGCACACCCAGCTTCCTGCGCATCCTGATTGAGAAAGCAGCCGAGACCGGCGTGGCCATCCCCAGCCTGAAGAAGGCGCTGGTCAGCGGCGAGGCCTGCCCGCCGTCCTTGCGCGACTGGTTCGCCGCGCGCGGCATCCAGGCCTACCAGGCCTATGCCACCGCCGACGTCGGCATGATCGCCTTCGAGACTGCGGCGCGTGAGGGCCTGGTCGTCGACGAAGGGGTGATCGTCGAGATCGTGCGCGCCGGCACCGGCGACGTCGTGCCCGAGGGTGAGGTCGGTGAGGTCGTCGTGACTTCGCTCAACGCCGACTACCCGCTCGTCCGCTTTGGCACCGGCGACCTCAGCGCCGTGCTCGCGGGCCCCTGCCCCACCGGGCGCACCAACACCCGCATCAAGGGCTGGATGGGCCGTGCCGACCAGACCGCCAAGGTGCGCGGCATGTTCGTCCACCCCAGCCAGGTGGCTGAAGTGCTGAAGCGCCACCCCGAGGTGCGCAAGGCGCGCCTGGTGGTGCGCGGCGAGATGGCCAACGACCGCATGACGCTGCAGGTCGAGGTGGCCGAGCAGGCTGAAGGCCTGGCCGCGGCGGTGGCGGCCTCGGTGCGCGACGTCACCAAGCTGCGCAGCGAGGTCGAGTTGTGCGCGCCGGGCAGCCTGCCCAACGACGGCAAGGTGATCGAGGACGCGCGCAGCTACGCCTGACTTGACGTCTCCAGGGCCGCGTGGCAAAGCCGTGCCTGCAGCGGGGACTAGGTAATTTCCGCAGCGCGGCGCGGCGGCGTGTAACTACCATTGCCCTTGGCATCGCACAACCCCACGGAGACAAAACTTGAAGCAATACCTGATCGCTGCCGGCGCCGCGCTGGCCACCACTGGCGCCCTGGCCGTGTATCCCGAAAAGCCCGTCACCCTGGTCGTGCCCTTTGCGGCCGGCGGCCCCACCGACAAGGTAGCACGCGACCTGGGCGAGGTGCTTCGCAAGGGCCTGAACAACCAGACCGTGATCATCGAAAACGTCGGCGGCGCCGGCGGCACGCTGGGCGCGGCCAAGGTGGCCAAGGCCAACCCCGACGGCTACACCTTCTTGCTGCACCACATCGGCATGGCCACCAGCCCGGCGCTGTACCGCAACATGCCCTACAAGACGCTCGACGACTTCGAGTACGTCGGCATGGTCAACGAGGTGCCGATGACGCTGATCGGCCGCAGCACGCTGCCGGCCAACAACTTTGCCGAGCTGCGCACCTGGATCAACGCCAACAAGGGCAAGATCAACCTCGCCAACGCCGGCCTGGGCGCCGCGTCGCACCTGTGCGGCCTGCTGTTCCAGCAAGGCATGGCGGTGGACATGACCACCGTGCCTTACAAGGGCACGGCGCCGGCCATGACCGATCTGCTGGGCGGCCAGGTTGACCTGATGTGCGACCAGACCACCAACACCACCACCCAGATCGAAGCCGGCAAGGTCAAGGCCTTCGCGGTCACCACGATGAAGCCGCTGACGACGCCCGCGCTGGCCAAGTTGCCGACACTCGATTCGCAAGGCCTGAAGGGCTTCAACGTCTCGATCTGGCACGGCCTGTATGCCCCCAAGGGCACGCCCAAGGCCGCGCTGGACATGATGAACGCCGCCTTGCGCTCCGCGCTCAAGGACCCCGAGTTCATCAAGCGCCAGGAAGCCCTGGGTGCGGTGGTCATCACCGACGCCCGCACCGGCTCGGCCGAGCACAAGAAGTTCGTGGCCTCCGAGATCGACAAGTGGGGCCCTGCGATCAAGGCCGCGGGCCAGTACGCGGATTGAGGACCTGAGAGCGGGCGGCGCCCGCTCAACGCAGGGTGATCGGTATCGTCACCGGCCCGTCGTTGACGAGGTGTATCTGCATGTCGGCACCGAACACGCCTGCCGCAACCTGCGGGTGCCGCTCGCGGGCCAGGCGCAGCACCTCGTCGTAGAGCGCGCGGGCCAGTGCCGGCGGCGCGGCGGCGCTGAAGCCGGGCCGGTTGCCGCTGGATGTGTCGGCCGCCAGCGTGAACTGCGAGACGATCAGCAGCCCACCGGCAAGGTCCTGCACGCTGTGGTTCATCTTGCCGGCGTGGTCGGCAAAGACGCGCAGTCTCAGCAGCTTGTCCACCAGCCGGGCCGCAATGGCCGGCGTGTCGGCCGGCTCGGCGCACACCAACACCAGCAGGCCTTGCCCGATGGCGCCCACCACGGCGCCGTCGACCTCGACCCGCGCCTGCCGCACGCGCTGCAGCAGTGCCAGCATCAGAGCGGGTCTATCGGGTCGTTGAAGTGTGCCTCGACATCCAGCGGCAGCAGCTGGATGGTGGCGCGCAGCCCGGGCACGGCGCTCATCAGCGCCTGCTCGACCGAGCCGCGCACGGCTGCGGCGCGGCCCAGCGTCCACGCCGCGGGCATATGCATGTGCATGTCGACATAGCGGCGCTGGCCGGCGCGGCGCGTCGCCACATGGTCGAAGCGGATCGAATGGTGCTTGAAGTCGTCCAGCACCTTGTGGATGTCAGCCATCGCCTCGGGCTCGAGGGCGCGGTCCATCAAGGCGTCGGCCGAGGCGCTGACCAGCGACCAGCCCTCGCGCAGGATGTTCAGCGCCACGGCGATGGCGACCACGGGGTCCAGCCACTGCCAGCCTGTGGCGCCCACGGCGAGCAGGCCGACGATGACGCCTGCCGACGTCCAGACATCGGTGAACAGGTGCCGGGCGTCGGCCTGCAGCGCAACCGAGCGCGCCGCACGGCCTTTGCGCAGCATCGACCAGGCGAGCGCGCCGTTGAGCGCGGAGCTGATCACCGACAGCGCGATGCCCAGGCCCACGGCGCCCAGCGGCTGCGGGTGCAGCAGGCGCTGCACGGCGGCCCAGATGATGCCCACCGCCGCGGCGAAGATCAGCACGCCCTCGAAGCCGCTGCTGAAGTACTCGGCCTTGTGGTGGCCGTAGGGATGGTCTTCGTCGGGCGGCCTCGCCGCGATCACCACCATCGCCAGCGCAAACATGGCGCCGGCCAGGTTGACCAGTGACTCCATCGCGTCGGACAGCAGGCTGACGCTGTCGCTGACCCACCAGGCGCCGGTCTTCAGCGCGATGGTGGCCAACGCCACCGCGACAGAGATCTTCAGGTAGGTCTTGATCTCCAAGGCAGGCACCGGTGGCTGCGTGTCAGACGCCGAGCGTCACGCGCGCGAACTTGCGCTTGCCCACCTGAACCACCATCGTGCCAGCCGCCACCTTGAGCGCCTTGTCGCTGATCACCGCGCCGTCGATGCGCACGCCGCCCTGCTCGATCAGGCGCAGCGCTTCGCTGGTGGACGGCGCCAGCCCGGCTTGCTTGAGCAGGGCGCCTATGGGCAGCGGCGCGCCGGCCAGCGTGACTTCAGGCACCTCGTCGGGCACGCCGCCGGCGGCGCGGCGGTGGAAGTCCCGGTCGGCAGCGGCGGCCGCCGCGGCGCCATGGAAGCGCGCCGTGATCTCGGTGGCCAGCATCAGCTTGGCGTCCTTCGGGTTGCGCCCACCCCGAACCTCGGCGCGCAGCGCGGCAATCTGCGCCTCGGCGCGTGCCGACAGCAGCGTGAACCAGCGCCACATCAGCGTGTCGCTCACGGACATCACCTTGGCGAACATGGTGTTCGCCGGCTCCGTGATGCCGATGTAGTTGTTCTTGCTCTTGGACATCTTGTCGATGCCGTCCAGGCCCTCGAGCAGCGGCATGGTCAGCACGCACTGTGGCTCCTGGCCGTATTCCTGCTGCAGATGGCGGCCCATCAACAGGTTGAACTTCTGGTCGGTGCCGCCAAGTTCGAGGTCGCTCTTCAGCGCCACCGAGTCGTAGCCCTGCATCAGCGGATAGAGAAACTCGTGCACCGAGATCGGCGTGTTGCCGGCAAAGCGCTTGCTGAAGTCGTCGCGCTCCATCATGCGCGCCACGGTGTAGCGCGCCGCCAGCTGGATCATGCCGCGGGCGCCCAGCGGATCGCTCCATTCGCTGTTGTAGCGAACCTCGGCGCGCGAGATGTCCAGCACGAGGCCGATCTGCTCGAAGTAGGTGTTGGCATTGGCCTCGATCTGCTCGCGCGTCAGCGGCGGGCGCGTGCTGTTGCGGCCGGACGGGTCACCGATCATCGAGGTGAAGTCGCCGATCAGCGGGATCACGACATGGCCCAGATCCTGCAACTGGCGCATCTTGTTGAAGACGACGGTGTGGCCCAGATGCAGGTCGGGTGCCGTGGGGTCGAGCCCGAATTTGATGCGCAACGGCGTGCCGGTGGCGGCCGAGCGGGCCAGCTTCTTCAGCCAGTCGGCCTCGGGCAGCAGTTCTTCGCAGCCGCGCAGCGACACCGCCAGGGCCTCGCGCACGGCGTCGGTGACCGGAAAATCCTTTGCCGCCAATGTGGGCTGGAGCACAGACATGGTGTTACGTCAGGGGTTGTTTCGGGCTCGCAGCGGCGAGCCAGGCCGTTATACTTGCGGCTGTTTTCGCTGAAGCCATGGCAAGCCACTTGCACACGGCTGGCAGTACCGCCAAGCGACGGGATTCTAGGGGACGGCCCGCAGCCGGGCCCGGCGCCAGCGGGCACCGGTCGGCCAGCCTTCCACTCCATCAACGGTCAGGCGTGCCCCAACCGGCATTGCCAGCCACGAGACGCCGGCCCTGGATTTGCACTCATCAACTGATTCCGCCCTGCAGGGGCTCCTGAACTTCGGCACACGCCACCACCGCGGCATCGCCGCGTCAGTCGTGGCGCTGATGGCCGGCTTCGCGCTCACCGCGGTGGCCGTGGCGCCGCTGGTGCCTGATGCACGCGACCTGCCGCAACGCCTGATCGTCGAGTCCGTGGTGCCCGAGGGGCTGGATGTACAGCTCGACGCGCTGGCGACGCAAAACCTGTCGCTCACCCGCAGCGACATCACCCGCGCCACCGACACCGCCGACAGCCTGCTCACGCGCCTGGGCGTGCGCGACGCCGCTGCCGCCGCCTTCCTGCGCGGCAACAGCACCGCCCGGGTGCTGTTGGCCGGCCGTGGCGGCAAGATGGTGCAGGTACGCACCAACGCCGACGGCAGCCTGCTCGAACTGGTCGCACGCTATCCGTCAGACCGCTCGGAACTGGCGCGCACGCACTTCTCACGCCTGACGATGACTGGCGTCAGCGGCCAATGGGCCGCGCGCACGGACAGCGTGCCCTTCGAGGCCCGCAAGCGCCTGGCCAGCGGCACCATCCGCCAATCGCTCTTCGGCGCCACCGACGAAGCCGGCCTGCCGGACTCGGTGGCCGTGCAACTGGCCGACATCTTTTCCGCCGACATCGACTTCCACCGCGAACTGCGCAAGGGCGACACCTTCAGCGTCGTCTACGAGGCCCTCACAGCCGACGGCGAGCCGGTGAGCTGGAACGAAGGCGCCGGCCGCGTGTTGGCCGCCGAGTTCGTCAACGGCAACCGCACCCATCAGGCGGTGTGGTTCACCGGCGGCGACGGCCGTGGCGCCTACTACGGCCCGGACGGCAGCAGCCGCCGCCGCGCCTTTCTGGCCAGCCCGATGGAGTTCTCACGCGTCACCAGCGGCTTCGCAATGCGCTTCCACCCGCTGGCGCAGCAGTGGCGCCAGCACCTGGGCGTCGACTACGGCGCGCCCATCGGCACGCCGGTGCGCGCCGTCGGCGACGGCGTGGTCGAGATGGCCGGGCGCCAAAACGGCTACGGCAACGTGGTGCAGATCCGCCACGGCAGCAGCAAGAGCACGCTGTACGCGCACCTGAGCCGCGTCGACGTCAAGACGGGCCAGCGCATCGAACAGGGCCAGCGCATCGGCGCCGTGGGCATGACCGGCTGGACCACGGGCCCGCACCTGCACTTCGAATTCCGCATCGACGGCGCCCACCAGGACCCGATCCGCGTCGCCAAGGCGTCCGAGACCGTGCCGCTGGACACCGGATCCAAGTCCTTGTTCGCCGCCGCCGCCAAGGCCGTGCAGTCCGATCTGGACGTGGCCGAAACGCTGGCCGTCCAGCGCGTTCGTTTCGAGTAGCTCGCGCGGCCCGATGGCCTGGTACATCGGGCTGATGTCGGGCACCTCGCTCGACGGCGTCGACGGCGTGCTGGCGCAGGCAGCGCCCGGTGGCGCGCTGCAGGCACGTCAACATGTCCAGCTGCCGATGCCGCCGGAACTGCGCGCCGAACTGCTGGCACTCAACCGCAGCGGTACGGACGAACTGCACCGCGCCGCACTGGCTGGCAACGCCATCAGCCGGCTCTACGCCGCGGCCGTGTCGGCCCTGTGCGCGGCACAAGGCGTGCCTGCTGAAGTAGTCACCGCCGTGGGCGCGCATGGCCAGACCGTGCGTCACCGACCGCGCGAGTTCGACGGCACTGGCTACACGGCGCAGCTGATCAACGGCTCCTTGCTGGCTGAGCTCTGCGACATCGACGTGGTGTGCGACCTGCGCAGCCGCGACCTGGCCGCTGGCGGCGAAGGTGCGCCACTGGTGCCGGCCTATCACGCTGCGGTGTTTGCCCAGCCGGGGCGCGACGTGGCCGTGCTCAACCTTGGCGGCATCGCCAACCTCACGCTGCTGGGTGCGACAGGAGCCATCAGCGGCTTCGATTGCGGCCCCGGCAACATGCTGCTGGACCTCTGGTGCCAGCGACATCGCGGCCACAGCTTCGACGAAAACGGCACTTGGGCCGCGAGCGGAAAGGTCGACGCCGATCTGCTTGAACGCTTCCTGGTCGAGCCGTTCTTCACCCGAGCGCCGCCAAAGAGCACGGGCCGCGACCTCTTCGATGCGGCTTGGCTGGACGCCCGTCTTGAAGGCCACACCACGGCGGCGCAGGATGTGCAAGCCACGCTGGCCGAGCTCACCGCGCGCAGCGCCGTCCAAGCCCTTTTGCGGCACGCACCGGCCACGCAGTCGTTGCTGGTGTGCGGCGGCGGTGCCTTCAACGCGCAGCTCATGGCGCGACTGGCTGTGGCCTTGGGGCCGGGCGTGGTGGTGCGGTCGAGTGCCGATGCCGGCGTAGCGCCTGATCAGGTCGAGGCGATGGCGTTCGCCTGGCTGGCGCAGGCCCACGTCGAGCGGCACGCCGGCAATCTGCCGGCGGTCACGGGAGCACGCGGTCCGCGCGTGCTGGGGGCGCTCTACCCGGCCGCCTGAGGCGAGCCGGGCGCGAGCAGGGCGCGAACCGGATCAGCCCAATGTCAGGCTGAAAACGACGAGCCGCAGCCGCAGGTGGTTGTTGCGTTCGGGTTCTTGATCACGAACTGCGCGCCCTGCAGATCTTCCTTGTAGTCGATCTCGGCACCGGCCAGGTACTGCAGGCTCATGGCGTCGATGAGCAGCACAACGCCGTTCTTGGCCATCTGCGTGTCGTCTTCGTTGACGACCTCGTCGAAGGTGAAACCGTACTGGAAGCCCGAGCAGCCGCCGCCTTGAACGAAGACGCGCAGCTTGAGCTCGGGGTTGCCTTCCTCGTCGACCAGATCCTTGACCTTGGCCGCGGCGCTGTCGGTAAAGACCAGCGGCGGGGGCGGCAGGTCCTGGGCGAAGGCGATGGGTTCGGCGATGGCGTTCATGATGGGCTCCGGTACGGGGTTCGGTCGTGCGAGTTGTGGATCAGGTCTTGTTCGATGCTGCCAACTTGAGTGCGGGCTTTTCGCCGGCTTTCAAGGGCTTGAGTTCACCTTCGACGAGAGCGCCCTGGTGCATTTCGAGCAGCTCGTAGCGCACATCGCCAACGACCCGCGCCTTGGGCTGCAATTCGAGCAGCTCTTCGCAGTGCACCGGCCCGTGGACCACGCCGTTGATGATCACATGGTCGGCCTTCACCTTGCCGTGCACGCGGGCATTTTCGCTGATCACCAGCAGGCTGCGGCCGGTGCCGTCGGCGATCACGTCGCCCGTCACCTCGCCGTCCACGCGCAGTCCGTCGACGAAGCGCAGACTGCCTTGCACCGACATGCCCTCACCCACAAGGCTGCGGATTGCTGGCGGCTTCTTCTTGCCAAAGCCCATCATCATCTTGTCTCCGGTCATCGCACGCTCACAGCTTCAGTGTCTGCGTCGCCCGCGTCGCCCCCTGGGCATCGATTAGTCTGACTTGCACGGCTTTTATCACGGCAGCGGCCGGGTGGTCGATCATGCTCTCGACGCGCGCCACCTGGCGCACCGACAGGGACTGCTGGCTTGCAGGCTGAGTCCAGGCACGGCCGTCGAGCAAGCCACTGAGCACCAGCTCGTATCGGCCAACGAACTCCGGCGCGTTCTTGCCACCCTGCACCACCAGCATCTGGAAACGAAGCTGGCCGGGCGCCCTGGATTCGGCTTGGGCGCCGCGCACCTGCAGCCCACTGCCAGAGCTGGGCAGCAAGCGCTCGAAGAAGCCGAGATCGGCCTGCAGGGATTGCTTGTCGGACTCGAGCTGTCGCAGTTGCTGCGCCAAACTGTCCTGCGCCGTCTTCTCGGCACGCAACAGGCTCTGTGCGGTGTCGCTGACTTGGCGCGCCTGGGCGTAGTCGGTGCGCAGGCGCGAAACCTCTGCTCGCAGCTGCGCCAACTCTTCCTTGGCGCCATGGTCGAGCCCGGCGATCTCGCGTCCAAACTCGAAGGCCCACAGGGCCAGCGCGGCCGAAAAGCCGAACGCAATCGCACCCACGGCCCAGCGCAGCGGCCAGGGCAGATGGCTGCGCACGATCATCCTCGGTGCACTGACCGAGAGACGACG
>JANPMR010000644.1:0-3447 GCA_031427055.1 Rubrivivax sp. | reverse complement strand
AGCAGCGGGTTGCGGTCGGTCTTCTTGGCGCGCAGCCGGGCCACGTACTTGGCCGGCTCGTAGTACTGCACCTGCGAATCCCACAGCCCGGTGGTGACCAGCATCGCCGGGTAGTCCTGCGCCGCGATGTTGTCGTAGGGCGAGTACGACAGCATGTAGTCGTGCGCCGCCTTCTCGCGCGGGTCGCCCCACTGCGTCCACTCGTTGGCGGTGAGCGGGATGGTCTCGTCGAGCATGGTCGTGATGACGTCGACAAAGGGCACGTCGAGCACGATGCCGCGGTAGCGCTGCGGCGCCTGGTTGGCGACGGCGCCCATCAGCAAGCCGCCGGCCGAGCCGCCGCTGGCGAAGACCTTGTCGGCCGCGCCCCAGCCGGCCTTGACGAGCGCCTCGGTGGCGTCGACAAAGTCGTTGAAGGTGTTGCGCTTGTTCATCAACTTGCCATCGGCATACCAGGCCTCGCCCAGGTCGGCGCCGCCCCGCACATGGGCGATGGCGACGACAAAGCCGCGGTCGAGCAGGCTGACGCGGTGGGACGAGAACTCGGCGTCGTACGAAATCCCATAAGCGCCGTAGCCCAGCTGGTACAGCGGCGCGCTGCCATTGCGCTGCGCGCGATCACGACGCCAGGCCAGCGTGACGGGGATGCGCTTGCCATCCCGCGCTGGCGCCCACAGCCGCTCGGTGGTGTACAGGCTGGCGTCGTAGCCCGGCACCTCGCGCGTCTTGCGCAGTGTGTGCTGGCCGCTGGCCAGATGCCGGTCCCAGGTGGCCTGTGGCTGCACCATCGAGGTCACGGTGTAGCGCAGGTGCGCGGCGCGCGCATCGCGGTTGCTGCCCAGCGCCACCGTGGTGGCCGGTTGCGCCGCCACCGGCACCGACTTGCCACCCATGAGCAGGCGCACGCGCGTATCGGCTTCGACGCGCTCTTGCACGGCGATGCCGCGCTCGAAGAGCGAGAAGCTCTCGATCGTGGCTTCGTCGCGGCCCGGCACCAGCGTGCGCCAGGCCTTGCGCTCGTCCGGCGCGCGCTGCGGCGCGGCCACGAGCTTGAAGTTGACCGCGCCCTCGTTGGTGCGGATCACCCAGCGGCCGGCCAGGTGGTCGGCGTAGTGGCGCACGTTCTCGCGCCGCGCCAGCGCTGTGCGCACCGGGCTGCGCGGCGCGTCGGCATCCACCACGCGGGTCTCGGTGGTGTCGGTGCCTTCGATGAAGATCAGCAGGTACTTGCGCGAGGCGCTGTTGGCGATGCCAACGAACAGCGTCTTGTCGGCTTCTTCGTAGACCTTGACGTCGGCCTTGGCTGCGCTGCCCAGGGTGTGGCGGTAGACCGGGCCGCTCTGCAGCGTGACCGGGTCTTGCAGGATGTAGAACAGCGTGCGGCTGTCATTGGCCCAGGCGATGTTCTCGAGCACGCCGTCGATGTGTTCGTCGCGCACGCGGCCAGTCTGCAGGTCGCGAAAGCGCAGCGTGTGGATGCGCCGGCCGCCGGTGTCTTCGGTCCAGGCCACGGTCTGGCCGTCGGGGCTGACGGCGTAGGCGCCCACACTGAAGTAGGCCTTGCCGGCGGCCAGCGCCGGCTGGTCGAGCACCACCTGTCGCGGCGCCTTGGGGTCGGCCCGCTCGGGGCTGCCACGCTGGCGCATCAGCACCGGGTACTCGGCGCCGGGCTTGAACTCGCGCCAATGCCACCAGCCGTTTTCATAGGCCGGCACGCTGCTCTCGTCTTCGCGGATGCGCGAGCGCATCTCGGCCACCAGCGTCTCGCGCAGCGGCGCCAGCGGGGCCAGCACGGCGTTGGCGTAGGCGTTCTCGGCCTCCAGGTGGCGCATGACCTCGGGCCGCTTGGCCTTGGCGTCGTCGTCGCGCAGCCAGTGGTACTCGTCGACGCGTTCGCCTTGCGGGCCCTTGACGACGTGCGGCAACGTGGATGCCACTGGCGCCGGTGTCGACGGCTGGGCGATGGCAAGGGACGTGGCCAGCAGCATGGGCAGTACCGGGTGGATTTGCATGGCGCTGGATGATAGGTTGCATGGCCCTCGGGCCGGCTATGCTGGCGCCATGAGCGACCACCATTCGATTCGCGCCGCGGCGCTGATGGCGATTGCGCTGCTGCAAGCCTGCGGTGGCGGCGGTGGTGATGCCGCGCCGCCGGCCAACCCGCCGACCGCAGCGCTGGCCTTGCCGGCCGGCCGCGTCAGCAGCGCATCGCTGGTGCCTTTCGGCTGCACCGGCGGCAGCGTCAGCGGCAACGTCTTCATCGACGCCGAGGTCGAGCCGATGCTGGCACACCAGCCGGCCGACGGCGAGCAATGGGTGGCCGCCTGGCAGCAGGACCGCTGGAGCAATGGCGGCGCGCGCGCCGTTGTCAGTGCTGCCACCTTTGACGGCGGCCGCAACTGGCAGCGCACGCTGCATCCGTTTTCGCGCTGCGGTGGCGCGCTGTCGGGCAGCCCCGGCGACTTCGAACGCGCCACCGATCCCTGGGTCGACATCGGCAGCGACGGTGTCGTGCACGTCATGGGCATGGCCTTCAGCGGCGCGTCGTTCACCGCCAGCGGCGCCAGCGCCATGCTGGCCAGCCGCTCCACTGACGGCGGCCGCACGTACTCCTCGCCGCAGCGCCTGGTGGCCGACTTCGGCGCTGCCTTCTTCAACGACAAGAACACCCTCACCGTCGATGCCACAGACCCGCGCTTCGTCTACGCCGTGTGGGACCGCCTGGACGCACGCGGTGACGGCCCGACGCTGATGGCGCGCTCCATCAACGCCGGCCTGAGCTGGGAGCCGGCGCGCGAGATCTACCGCCCGCCGCCACCCGCCGGCGGCGCGGCCCAGACCATCGGCAACCGCATCGTCGTGCTGAGCGCCGGGCCGGACGCGGGCACGCTGGTCAACGTCTTCACGCAGATCGACAGCGCGGGTGCCAGCGCAAGCAACACGGTGCGCGTGATTCGCTCCATCGACCACGGCCTGACCTGGGGCGCACCGGTCACGGTGAGCGATCACCGCGGCGTGGGCACCGCCGACCCCGCCACCGGCACCGCCATTCGCGACGGCAGCATCATCCCCACCATGGCTGCCGCGCCCGACGGCACGCTGTGGGTGGCCTGGCAAGACAGCCGCTTTTCCGGTGGCGTGCGCGATGGCATCGCGGTGTCGCGCAGCACCGACGGCGGGCGCAGCTGGAGCGCGCCGGTGGCGGGCAACGGAAGCCTGGCGGTGGGCGCCTTCACGCCGACGCTGAGCGTGCGCGCCGATGGCCGCGTCGGGCTGCTCTACTTCGACCTGCGGCCGGACACGTCGTCAAGCAGCACGCTGCTGGCCGCCGCCTGGCTGGCGACGTCGACCGATGGCCTGCGCTGGGCCGAAACCTCGGTCTGGAACCCTTTCGACATGACCCAGGCCCCCAACGCACGCGGGCTGTTTCTGGGCGACTACATGGGC
>JANPMR010000643.1:0-2245 GCA_031427055.1 Rubrivivax sp. | reverse complement strand
GAGCAGGGCGTCTCGCAGGACAAGTTGAGCGGCACCATCCAGAACGACATCCTCAAGGAGTTCATGGTCCGCAACACCTACATCTACCCGCCTGAACCGTCGATGCGCATCGTGGCCGACATCATCGAGTACACGGCGCGGCAGATGCCGAAGTTCAACTCGATCAGCATCAGCGGCTATCACATGCAGGAAGCCGGCGCCAACCAGGCGCTGGAGCTGGCCTTCACGCTGGCCGACGGCAAGGAGTACGTGGCCACGGCCATCGCCAAGGGTCTTGACGTGGATGAGTTCGCCCCGCGGCTGAGCTTCTTCTGGGCCATCGGGATGAACTTCTATCTCGAGATCGCCAAGATGCGCGCCGCGCGGCTGCTGTGGACACGCATCATGAACAGCTTTGGCGCCAAGAACCCCAAGAGCCTGATGCTGCGCACGCACTGCCAGACCAGCGGCTGGAGCCTGACCGAGCAAGACCCCTACAACAACGTCGTTCGCACCACCATCGAGGCCATGGCCGCGGTGTTTGGCGGCACCCAAAGCCTGCACACCAACAGCTTTGACGAGGCCATCGCGCTGCCTACCGAGACCAGCTCGCGCATCGCGCGCAACACGCAGCTCGTGATCCAGGAAGAGACCCACATCACCAGCGTCGTCGACCCCTGGGCGGGCAGCTACATGATGGAGAGCCTGACCCAGCAGATGGCCGAAAAGGCCTGGGCCATCATCGATGAGGTGCAGGGACAGGGCGGCATGACGCGCGCGGTGGACAGCGGCTGGGCCAAGCTCAAGATAGAGGCCAGTGCGGCCGAGAAGCAGGCGCGCATCGACAGCGGGCGCGACGTCATCGTCGGCGTCAACAAGTACAAGCTGGCCAAGGAAGATGCGCTCCAGATCCGCGAGGTCGACAACGTGGCGGTGCGCGAAGGGCAGGTCGCGCGGCTGAAGCAGATCCGCACTACGCGCGACGGCGCTGCCGTCGGTCATGCACTGCAAGCGCTCAGCGCCGCCGCGGCCTCGGGTGCATCACCAGCCGGCGCCTCTGGCGCCGAAGGCAACCTGCTGGCCCTGAGCATTGCCGCGGTACGCTTGCGCGCCACCGTGGGGGAAATCAGCGATGCGCTCGAGAAGGTCTTTGGCCGCCACCGCGCCGACATCATGAAGGTGACCGGCGTGTACGCCGCGGCCTATGACAGTGCCGAGGGCTGGGACAAGCTCAAGGCCGAGATCGCCGCCTTCGGTGACGCCCAGGGCCGCCGCCCGCGTGTCTTGATCGCCAAGCTGGGCCAGGACGGCCACGACCGCGGCGCCAAGGTGGTGGCGACGGCCTTTGCCGACCTGGGCTTCGACGTCGACATCGGCCCGCTGTTCCAGACGCCCGAAGAGTGCGCACGCCAGGCGATCGAGAACGACGTGCACGCGGTGGGTGTCAGCACCCTGGCCGCCGGCCACAAGACGCTGGTGCCGGCCATCATCGCCGAGCTGCGGCGCCAGGGCGCCGACGACATCATCGTCTTCGTCGGCGGCGTCATTCCGCAGCAGGACTACGACTTCCTCTTTGAGGCCGGCGTGAAGGGCATCTACGGCCCGGGCACACCGATCCCGGTGAGCGCCAAGGACGTGCTCGAGCAGATCCGCAAGGCACAGGGGTGAGTGCAGGCATGGCCCAAGTGCACGTGCTGGGCTTCAAGCTCCAGCCGGCGCAGGCTGCGGACTTCGAAGACCTGCTGGCGCTGCGCCTGCGCGCCATGCGCCAGAGCCTCAGCGACCTGGGCCGCTACGACGAGCCGCGCGCCCGCGAGCGGCTGGCCGCCGGCTTCGTGCCAGACGCCACTTGGCACATCGCCGTCGATGGCAAGCGCGTCGGCTTCATGGTGCTCAAGCGCCTGAGCCACGCACTGCGGCTGGACCACTTCTACATCGACCCGTCCGCACAGCGACGTGGCATCGGCAGCACGGTGCTGCGCCAAGTGTGCGAGCAGGCCGACGCCGAACTGCTGCCCATCGAGCTGTGCGCGCTGAAGGGCAGCGACGCCAACCGCTTCTACCTGTGGCACGGCTTTGCCGTCACCGGCGACGGCGAGTGGGATCACGACTACCTGCGCATGCCGGCCTCGCCCAGCCTGCGCACCGTGCGCGCGATGTGGGCGGCATTCCAGGCACGCGATTGGGCGGCGGCGCGCGCGCTGTTGCGGCCCGAACTGCAAGCCACCTGGTGGACGAGCGGCGAGCGCTTTGCCGGCGCCGATGC
>JANPMR010000642.1:0-1800 GCA_031427055.1 Rubrivivax sp. | reverse complement strand
GTCGTCTCGCTTGCCCATGATCGCCGCCTCCGTCAGCACCCGCGTGGTCTCCTGGAAGGAGGCCGCGGAGATGAACGAATCAGTCGACAAACTGGCCTTGGTAATGCCCAGCAGCACGTCGGCGTGGACCGCGGGCAGCTTACCTTCTGAACGCAAACGATCGTTGGTATCGAGCAACTCAGACCGCTCGACCTGCTCGCCGCTGATGTACTTGCTGTCACCGGGATTGGTGATCTGAACCCGCCGCAGCATCTGGCGAACGATGACTTCAATGTGCTTGTCGTTGATCTTGACGCCCTGCAGGCGATAGACGTCCTGCACCTCGTCGACGATGTATCGCGCCAGCTCCTCGATGCCCAGCAACCGCAGGATGTCCTGCGGGTCGGCTGACCCGTCGACCACGAGCTCACCGCGGTTGACCACCTGGCCCTCGTGGACCAGGATGTTCTTCTCCTTGGCGACCAGCTCCTCATGCACTGTGCCTTCGGGATCGGTGATCTGAAGGCGGTTCTTGCCTTTGGTCTCCTTGCCGAAGCTGATCGTGCCAGTGATCTCGGCCAGCGTACCGACATCCTTCGGGCTGCGGGCTTCGAAGAGCTCAGCCACCCGCGGCAGACCGCCGGTGATGTCGCGCGTCTTCTGGCCTTCCATCGGGATCCGTGCCAACACCTCGCCAGGCGCGAGGTCTTGACCATCGCGGATCTGGATCAGCGCGCCCACGGGGAAGCCAATCGTCACCGAGTGGTCGGTGCCCGGAATCTTGACTTCGTTGCCAGCAACGTCCATCAGCTTGACCTGCGGACGCACCACCTTGGCCACGCCGCGCCGCTTCGAGTCGATCACCACCAGCGTCGACAGGCCGGTGACTTCGTCCATCTGCTTGGCCACCGTGACGCCTTCTTCGACGTTCTCGAACCTGGCCTTGCCGGCGAACTCGGTGATGATCGGACGCGTCAGCGGGTCCCAGTTGGCCAGCACGGTGCCGGCTTTGAGTTGCTGATCGGGCTTGACATTGAGCGTCGCGCCGTACGGCACCTTGTGGCGCTCGCGCTCGCGGCCGTGCGGATCGAGCACGATGATTTCACCGGAACGCGAAATCACCACCAACTCTTTCTTGCCGTTGGTCACGTAGCGCATCGTCGGGTTGAAGCTGATGTGCCCGTCCGACTTGGCTTCGACGTTGTTGGCCACCGCCGCACGCGAAGCAGCACCGCCAATGTGGAAGGTGCGCATCGTGAGCTGCGTGCCCGGCTCGCCGATCGACTGCGCCGCGATCACGCCGATCGCCTCGCCCACATTGACAAGGCCGCCACGGCCCAGGTCGCGGCCGTAGCACTTGGCGCAGATGCCAAAGCGCGTGGCGCATGTCAGCGGCGTGCGCACCTTGACTTCGTCGACGCCGGCGGCCTCGGTGATGTCCAGTGTGTCTTCGTCGAGCATCTCGCCGGCCGGCACCAGCGCCTGCTGTGACTCGGGGTGCAGCACGTCGACCGCGGCCATGCGACCCAGGATACGATCGCGCAGACTCTCGATGACCTCGCCGCCCTCGACCAGGGCCCGCATGTTCATGCCGTTCTGGGTGCCGCAATCCTCCTCGATCACGACCAGATCCTGCGTCACGTCGACCAGGCGGCGCGTCAGGTAGCCCGAGTTCGCCGTCTTCAACGCCGTGTCCGCCAGGCCCTTGCGGGCGCCATGGGTGGAGATGAAGTACTGCAGCACGTTCAGGCCTTCACGGAAGTTGGCCGTGATCGGGGTCTCGATGATCGAGCCATCGGGCTTGGCCATCAGGCCGCGCAT
>JANPMR010000641.1:0-1573 GCA_031427055.1 Rubrivivax sp. | reverse complement strand
GCCACACCCTGCGGTGACAGCGGCCTGGACGAGTTCTGCCGCAGCATCCCCGCCGCCCGCGCGCTGCCGCTGCTGCAGGCGCTGGCCGGCGACGCCGCGGCGCGCGTGACGCTGGAAGGTGCGCCCGGCATGGCGCTGCGCATCGAGCTTGCGCCGCGATGAATGCACCGGCCACGCTCGACCACGCCGGCATTGCCGCGCGCGTGCCGCACCACGGCGCGATGTGCCTGCTGGATCGCCTGCTGGGCTGGAGTCTTGAGGAGATCCGCTGCAGCGCCATCAGCCATCGCGACCCCGCCAACCCCTTGCGCCACGGCGGCACGCTGCCGTCACCCGCGGCCATCGAATACGCGTCGCAGGCGATGGCCCTGCACGGCGGCTTGGGCGCAGCGGAAGGCGCCACACCGAAGCCCGGCTTCCTGGCCGCGGTGCGCAACGTGCGGCTCGGCGTGGCGCGGCTGGACGATGTCGACGGCGACTTGCTCATCACCGCCACGCGCCTCTTGGGCGACGCCGGCCAGGCGCAGTACCGCTTTGCCGTGTACGACAGCCGCGGCGCCTTGCTGGTGGATGGCCGCGCCACCGTCATCCTCAACGCACTGCCCCAATGAACACGACCCTTCAAGGCAAGCGCGCCCTCGTCACCGGCGCCAGCGGCGCGCTCGGCAGCGCCATCGCTCGGCGCCTGGCCCGTGACGGCGCCACCGTGCTGCTGCACGGCCATTCGCGGCCTGAGGCGCTGCAGGCGCTGGCCGACGAGATCGCGGCCGCCGGCGGCAGCGCCGAATGCTGGCCGTTTGACCTCACCGACGACGCCTCTTGCGCTGACGCGGTGGCGAAGATGCTGGCCACCGGCCCAGTGCAGATCATCGTCAACAACGCCGGCACGCACGACGACGCGGTGTTCCCGGGCATGAAGGCGGCGCAGTGGCATCGCGTCATCGACGTTTCGCTGCACGGTTTCTTCCGCGTCACGCAACCGCTCATCCTGCCCATGCTGCGCACGCGCTGGGGGCGCGTCATCAACATCTCGTCGGTGGCGGCGCTGGCCGGCAACCGCGGCCAGGTCAACTACGCGGCGGCCAAGGGCGCGCTCAACAGCGCCACCAAGGCGCTGGCCCTCGAAGTGGCCAGCCGCGGCGTCACCGTCAACGCCATCGCGCCCGGCATCATCGAGTCGCCCATGGCCACCGGCGCCGGCAGCGCCTTCGACGCCGAGACGATCAAACGAATGGTGCCCGTGCAACGCGCCGGCACGCCAGCCGAAGTGGCCGCGCTGGCGGGCTTTCTGGCCAGCCTTGAGGCCGGCTACATCACCGGGCAGGTGATCTCGGTCAACGGCGGGCTTTACTGAGGTGGTGCGCTACAGGGCTCTGCAATTGGTGGAAGGTGGCTGCACGCTTCAGGCCAACGTTCGCGTCTGAGCGAATCGGTGGCTGTTGATCGGGCTTGCCGTCGAAAGAAGAGTCGAAGTTGACAACTATTGTCAAACTGCGCAAGATCATGTCATGAGCCGCCAAACCATGAGCTTCGCCCTTCCTGAATCGATGCGCGAGTACATCGACAACAGGGT
>JANPMR010000640.1:0-4006 GCA_031427055.1 Rubrivivax sp. | reverse complement strand
GTCGATCATGAAGACCTTGAAGCGGCCGATGCCGGGCTTGTAGGCGGCGCGTTCGATGAGATCGCGGATCTCGTCCTTGCCGCCGTTGCTGGCGGCGTCCATCTCGATGTAGTCGAGGTAGCGGTCGGCGTCGATCTCGGTGCAGGCCTGGCACACGCCGCAGGGCTCGGCGGTGATGCCGCCCTGCCCATCCGGCCCGGTGCAGTTCAGGCTCTTGGCCAGGATGCGGCTGACCGTGGTCTTGCCGATGCCGCGCGTGCCGGTGAAGAGGTAGGCATGGTGCAAGCGCTGCTGCGTGAGCGCGTTGGACAGTGCCTGCACGACATGCTCCTGGCCGACCATCTGCGCAAAGCTGCGCGGGCGGTATTTGCGGGCCAGGACGACATAACTCATCAGGCGCGCCGCCGGGCCGCCCCAAGGGCGCCTGCGCCCCCTCGGGGGGCAGCGAACGAAGTGAGCGTGGGGGCATACATGACGCTCATTCTACGGGGGGCAGCGATAATCCCCGGCCATGACGCAGCCCCCGCAAACCCCGCTGAGCTACGAGCAGGCGGGCGTCCAGTACGACCTGATCGACCCACTCAAGGTAGCAGCCCAACGCGCCGCCGCGGCCACTGCGCCGCACCTGGCGGCGCACGGTTTTGCTGAGGTCGCGGCATCACGCGGCGAATCGGCCTACGTGGTCGATGTCGGGCCGTTCTACATGGCCAGCATCGTCGAGTGCCTGGGCACCAAGACGCTGGTGGCCGACGAGATGCAAAAACTCACCGGCAAGTGCTTCTTCGCCGGCATCGCGCAAGACACGATCGCGATGGCCGTCAACGACCTCATCACCGTCGGCGCCACGCCGCTGGTGGTGCAGGCCTACTGGGCGGCCGGCGGCAGCGAGTGGTTCACCGACGCGGTGCGTGCCAACGCCCTGGTGGCCGGCTGGAAGCAGGCCTGTGATGTCTGCCGCGTGGCCTGGGGCGGCGGCGAGACGCCAGCACTGGCCGGCATCGTCGAGGCCGGCCGCATCGACCTGGCCGCCGCCTGCACGGGTCTCGTCAACCCCAAGGCACGGCTGAGCCTGGGCGCTGCCCTGGCGCCGGGCGACGCCATCGTGCTGCTGGCCAGCAGCGGCATCCACGCCAACGGCCTGAGTCTGGCGCGCAAGCTGGCCGAACGGCTGCCCCAGGGCTATCTCACCGAGATCGAGCCCGGACTGAATTTTGGCGAGGCCTTGCTGGCGCCCACCACGCTGTACTCGCCGGTGACCGAGGCACTCTGGGCGGCCGGCGTCAAGGTGCGCTACGCGGCCAATATCACTGGCCACGGCTGGCGCAAGCTGCTGCGCCATCCGGGCGACTTCGGCTACCGCGTGCACACGGTGCCACCGGTGCCGCCGGTGCTGCGCTTCATCCAGCAGCAGGCGCAGCACGACGCGGCCGAGGCCTACGGCACGCTCAACATGGGCGCCGGCTTTGCGCTCTTCGTCGCCGCGGCAGATGCCGCGCGAACTGTCGAGGTGGCGCGCGGCTGCGGCATCGCCGCATGGGACGCCGGCCGCGTCGAGGCCGGCCCCAAGCGCCTTCTGATCGAGCCGCTGGGCGTCGAGTTCAGTGGCGCCGATCTGCGGCTGCGGTAGGCGTCCGCGCGGGCCGCCTCGCCTACAATCGTCCTCGACGGGCCTCCCCGCATGGAAGCGCGCCCAACCGGGTCAGGTGGGGAACCAAGCAGCCCTTAGCGTTGCAACCAGTGCCGGGGGTAAGGCTCGTCACCCTTGCCGTGCTGCGGTGCCTTGGTCGGGCGCTTAGCCCACCCTGCTGAAGGCCGAGGTCACTTGGTCGCGCAGCGCACGCAGCAGCTTCAAGTCGCCATCGGCGAGCACCAACGTGCCGGCCTTGAGCTTGTCGGCGTAGATCAAGCCCACCGGCGCGCCCTTGATCATCAGCGGCAACAGCAAGAACGTGGCTGCGTTGACGCGCTGCCGGTACCACAGCGGCAGCTTCGTCGCCACGGCGGCGGCATCGGCAATCAGCATGTCGGCTCCCTTGTGGCAGAGCACGCCAAAGAGGTCGCCGCCGGCGGTGGCATCCGGTGCGATGTCGAAGGCGGCACTGATCTCGCGTGCACCGGTGCCCACACCCAGGCGCCCGATGAGGCGACCGCTGCGTGACTCGCGCAGGCAGAAGACCACGCAGCGCAGGTCGAGCGCGCGGTGGATGGTGTCCAGCACCAGCGGCAACAGCTCGTTGAGGCCCAGCCGCTTGGTCGACAGCGCGCTGCGCACCTCTTCGAGCGTGGTCGTCAGCATGCCCTGCGCCGCTGCGGCTTTCGTGGCGGGCATCTGCAGCGTCTTGTCACCGGCGCCCGACGCCGCGTGAGCCGCTTGCGCCGTGATAGCCACCATCGTGGTGTCTTCCAGCAGCCGCCGCGCCGGCGCGCCGGGCGCCACCTGCAGGCCCATCGCCTGGGTCAGCTGCGCCAGGCGGCTGCGCGAGCTGTGTGCGGCGCCGACGATTTCCTTGGCGTTGAGCCCGAGCACATGCGAGAACTGCTCCGCGACTTGCCCCAGCGCTTCATTCTGCGCTTCACCGTCGCTGCCCAGCAGGGCGTCGGCCAGCGCATTGGCACCGCGGCCCAGCCAGCGCAGGCGCTCGACACCCTTGTCGGCGTTGCGATCCACCGGTCGCGACGGCACCTCGCCCAGCGGCGAACGCAAGGAACGCAGCAGGGTGGCGGGCAGGCCCCAGGACTTGGCCACGCCGGAGCCCAGATCCTCGAAACCGATGCCAAGCACGCGCTTGGCAGCCGCCTCGCGCGCCGCATGCGTGGCCGGTTGGCTGGCCAGCTGGGTGCGGATCTGCGTTCCTTCTTCCTGGAAGTAGTACTCGGTGAGCAGACGGCCCAGGTTCTGGAACATGGCGCCCAGGAAGGCTTCTTCGCCTTCGCGCGCCAGCGGCGACAGCGAGTCGGCCAGCATGCCCGCCATCAGCGCACGCAGAAACTCTTCCTTGAGCACGGCGACGTGAGACTTGTCGCCCATGTGTTCGAGCAGCAGCACCGACAGCGCCATGTTGCGGATGCCCGCAAAGCCCACCAGCGCCACCGCGCGCGACACCGTGCTGACGCCACCACCGGCCGCGGTGGCGAAGTGCACCGTGTTGACCATGCGCAGCAGCTTGTTGGTGAGCGCCACATCCTTGAGGATCTCGTCGGTAAGCGTCTTCACGTTCTCCTTTTCCGACGAGGTGACGCGCTGGATGCGCAGCACCGAAGACGACAGCGCCGGAAAGTCGGTCTTGTGGCGCATGCGGCGCAGCAAGAACTGCAGCGTGGCGTCGCTGCTGCCAGCATCGGCCTCGTCGGCCTGCACCGGGTTGAGCCACAGCGCCAAGGCCTGGTGCATCGAGCGCGCGCTGTCGTAGCGCGCGCCCTTGTCGCGCGCCAGGGCCCGCTGCACGATGCCGCGCAGCACCTGGTCGACCTTGACGTGCTCGGGCAGCATCAGGTCTTCGACCTGCACACGCTGCACCGCGCGGTAGGGGTTGGTCTCGCGCATCAGCGGCGCGCCGGCCAGCAGCTCGCCCAGCAGCACGCCGGCGGCAAAGACATCCATCGCCGGCACGGGCGCCTCGCCGCGCGCCGCCTCGGGCGACATGTAGCCGGGCGTGCCGACGATGCGGCCATCGGCCGCATTCATACCCGATGACTTGCGGCCGTCGGCCTCGTCGGTACGCGCGGCGATGCCGAAGTCCATCACCCGCGCCCGCCCGTCCAGGCCG
Source organism: Rubrivivax sp. (assembly GCA_031427055.1). Classification (GTDB taxonomy): domain Bacteria; phylum Pseudomonadota; class Gammaproteobacteria; order Burkholderiales; family Burkholderiaceae_C; genus Rubrivivax. The sequence goes on along the minus strand of JANPMR010000640.1, from coordinate 239 downwards.
AGCAGGATGTTCGAAGGCTTGAGGTCGCGGTGCACGATGCCGCGCTCGTGCGCCGCCGAGAGTGCGTCCAGCACGCCCAGCAGCATCGCCACGGCCTCCTTGGGCGGGAATGCGGGCTTCTTGCGGCGGGCCTCTGCCAGCGTGGGGCCTTCGACGTACTCAAAGACGAGGTAGCTCTGGCCCTCGTGCTCGTCGGCTTCGAACACGGGCACGATGTTGGGGTGGGTCAGGCGGCTGAC
>JANPMR010000639.1:0-2782 GCA_031427055.1 Rubrivivax sp. | reverse complement strand
TCGAGGTGCTGGCGCAGAGCGACCGCCTGCTCGCCACCGACAAGTTGCTGCACAGCTACCCGCACTGCTGGCGCCACAAGACGCCGGTGGTCTACCGCGCGGCGGCGCAGTGGTTCGTGCGCATGGACGAGGGCGAGGGCGTGTTCACGGTCGACAAGGCGCCGGGCACCTTGCGCCAGACGGCGCTGCGCGCCATCGAGCAGACCGGCTTCTACCCCGAGAACGGCCGTGCCCGGCTGCGCGACATGATCGCCAACCGACCCGACTGGTGCATCAGCCGCCAGCGCAGCTGGGGCGTGCCGCTGCCGATCTTCTTGCACAAGGTGACGGGCGATGCGCACCCCGACACGCTGGCCTTCATGGAGCGCGCCGCGAAGCTGGTTGAGGCGGGCGGCATCGAGGCCTGGAGCCAGCTCGACGCGGCCGATTGGCTGGGCAACGAGGCGCCGGACTACGCCAAGAGCCACGACATCCTCGATGTCTGGTTCGACTCCGGATCGACCTTCAACCACGTGCTGCGCGGCAGCCACCGGGGCGGCCCCGACAACCCCGGCCACCACGACAGCGGCCCCGAGGCTGACCTCTACCTTGAAGGCCACGACCAGCACCGTGGCTGGTTTCACAGCTCGCTGCTCATCGGCTGCGCGCTCGAGGGCCGCGCGCCCTACCGCGGGCTGCTCACGCACGGCTTCACGGTCGACGGTGCCGGCCGCAAGATGAGCAAGTCGCTAGGCAACTTCGTCGAGATGCGCACGGTGACCAGCCAGCTCGGCGCCGAGATCGTGCGCCTGTGGTGCGCCGCCACCGATTACTCGGGTGATCTGTCGGTCGACGACAAGATCCTGGCCCGCGTTGTGGACAGCTACCGGCGCATCCGCAACACCCTGCGCTTTTTGCTCGCCAACACCTCCGACTTCGACGCCACGCAGCACGCCGTGCCGCTGGAGCAACTGCTCGAGGTCGACCGCTGGGCGATGAGCCGCGCGGCCGAACTGCAGGCCGAACTGCTGAAGCACTACGAGGTGTATGAGTTCCACCCGGTGGTGGCCAAGCTGCAGGTCTTCTGCACCGACGACCTGGGCTCGTTCTATCTCGACGTGCTCAAGGATCGCCTGTACACCACGGCGAGCGGCTCGCTGGCAAGGCGCAGCGCGCAGACCGCGCTGTGGCACATCACGCACGCCATGCTGCGCTGGATGGCGCCGTTTCTCAGCTTCACCGCCGAAGAGGCCTGGAAGATCTTTGCCGGCAGCGCCAGCAGCGGCAGCCTCTTCACCGAGACCTTCTGGAAGTTGCAGACACCCGACGCGGCGCTGCTGGCCAAGTGGACGCGCATCCGCGCCATCCGTGACGCCGTCAACAAGGAGATCGAGGCGCTGCGCACGGCCGGCGGTGTGGGCTCGTCGCTGCAGGCCCATGTCACGCTGACGGCAGGGCCGGAAGACCACGCGCTGCTCGATTCGCTGGGCGACGACCTGCGCTTCGTGTTCATCACATCGGCCGTCGAGTTGCGCGCCGGCGACACGCTGCTGATTGGCGTGCGCGCCAGCACGGCCACCAAGTGCGAGCGCTGCTGGCACTGGCGCGACGACGTCGGGCATGACCCTGCGCATCCGGCGATCTGCGGCCGCTGCACCGCCAATCTCTACGGCGCGGGCGAAGCGCGCGCGGTGGCCTGACGATGGCCACGCGATCCAAGGCATTCGACAGCGCCCTGCTGCTGTGGCTGGGTCTGGCGGCCATCGTCATCCTGGCCGACCAGGTGACCAAGACGCTCATCATCGGCGCCTTCCAGCTTGGCGAGGTGAGGCCGGTGACGGGCTGGTTCAACCTCGTGCGCGCACACAACGCCGGCGCGGCGTTTTCGTTCCTGGCCGACGCGGATGGCTGGCAGCGCTGGTTCTTCAGCGCGCTGGGCCTCGTGGCGTCGGCGGTGATCATCTGGATGATCCGCAGCCACCCGTCGCAGAAGCTGTTCTGCTTCGCCGTCAGCATGATCATGGGCGGCGCGCTGGGCAACGTCATCGACCGCCTGCTGCACGGCCACGTGATCGACTTCCTGCAGTTCCGCTTTGCGTTGCTCGAGCCGGTGTTCCGCGGCGGCTACTTCCCCAGCTTCAACATTGCCGACAGCGCCATCACGGCCGGCGCCATCGGGCTCATCCTGGACGAGTTCTTGCGCGTGCGGCGTGCCAAGTGACGAGGCCGGTGAGCATGAGCTTCACCGCGCCCTGGGGCTTGCCCGCTTGATCGCGCCGCGGCCCGCCGCATAAGCTGGCGCGATGGACGAACCCCTGCCCCAAGGCCGCGACAGCGCGCCACCGATCGAGCTGCGCCGCCTGTCGCTGGCCGACCCCGTGCGATGGCTGCTGCTGGGCTGGCGCGACTTCTTGCGCGCGCCCGGCATCGGCCTCTTCTACGGCGCCTGCTTCATGGTCATGGGCTGGGCGCTGCTCGAGGTCTTCGAGGCCTCCCCCGCCTACGTGCTGGCGCTGTCGGGTGGCTTCCTGCTCATGGGGCCGTTTCTCTGTCTGGGCATGTACCGCGTCAGCCAGCGGCTGGAGAACGGCGAGCAACCGGGCTTCGTCGATTCGGTGCTGGCCTGGCGCTCGCGCACCGGCCAGCTGGGCATCTTCGGCGTGGTGTTGCTGGTGCTCGAGATGCTGTGGGCGCGCAGCACGCTGGTGGTGTTTGCCGTCACCTTTGACGGCATGCCCGACTTCAAGGGCTCGCTGCTCGCCCTGGTGGCCGGCGAGAACCTCACCTTCCTCGTCGTCTGGCT
>JANPMR010000638.1:0-1576 GCA_031427055.1 Rubrivivax sp. | reverse complement strand
AGGGGCCCCGCGGGGCCCCTTTGCCTTGATGCGGTACGACGTGGGTTTCAGCCCTCGATCACCCGCCCGCCCTGCATCAGCAGCTTGATCGCACGCGCCGGGTCGCCGAGCAGCGTGACGTCGACAGTGGGGTCGCCCTCGACGATCAGCAGATCGGCCCAGGCGCCGGCCACCAGCTCACCGATCTGGCCTTCCTGCTTCATCAGCCGCGCGGCCAGGATGGTGGCGCCTTGCAGCACCTGCACTGGCGTCTGCGCCGTGGCGCGCAGCGCCCATTCGGTGGACTGGCGCGCGTGCATGTGGCCCAACAGGTCGGTGCCGAAGACGACCGGCACGCCCTCGGCCGTGGCCAGCCGGACGGCGTTGGCGCCGCTGGCCTGCACGTGGCGCAGCTTGGCCAGCATGTCGGCCGACCAGCCCAGACGCTCGCCTTCATCCGACAGCGCCGCGTAGGTGGCCAGCGTGGGCACGAGGTAGGCGCCGTGGCGCTTCATCTCGCGCACCGTGGCTTCGTCGATGAGGTTGCCGTGTTCGATGCTGCGCACACCGGCCTGCACGGCGCGCGTCACGGCGCGGGGCGAGTAGGCGTGCGCCAGCGCGTAGAGGTTGGCGGCCTCGGCTTCCTCGACCGCGGCGCGAAGCTCGTCCATCGAAAACTGCGTGCCGTCGATGGGGTCCGTCGGGCTGCTGACGCCACCGCCGGCCATGATCTTGATCTGGTTGGCGCCCTGGCGCACCTGCTCGCGCACGGCGCGGCGCACCTCGCCCACGCCATCGGCCACCGCGCCCAGCAGTGCCAGCCCGGCACAGCTGCAGAACATCTCGCCGCGCACGCCACGCGGGCGCATGTCGGCATGGCCGCCGGTCTGGGTGATGGGCTGCACGCTGATGAAGAGACGCGGGCCTTCGTACAGGCCGCGCGCCACGGCGGCCTGCAGGCCCCAGTCGGCGCCGGCGGCGTCGCGCACGGTGGTGAAGCCCCGCCGCAGCATGGCCGCCATCAGGCGCGCCGACTCGGCGCCGGTCAGCGAGGCCGGCTGCAGGGCGAGGCCGGGCAAGTCATGCGACGTGGCCGAGACATGCACGTGGGCGTCGATCAGGCCCGGCAGCACGACCCGACCTTCGGCGTCGATCGCTCGCCCCACGTCGTGCACGGCAATCGGCTCCTGCGTCACCGTGCCGATGCGATCGCCCTCGATGACGATCGTGCTGCCCGGCCGCAGCACGCCCGCAGCGCTGTCAAAGACGTTGGCGTTGCGGACAAGCGTGCGCATGGCTAAAGCACCCGGGCGCGGGCCGCGTCGTATTCGCGCTTGAGCCGGGCCACGAACTCGGCGACTGGCCGCACCGCATCCACCGCACCGATGCCCTGGCCGCAACCCCAAATGTCCTTCCAGGCCTTCTTGCTGTCGCCACCGAAGCTCATCTTGCTCGGGTCACTCTCGGGCAAGTTGTCGGGGTCCATGCCGGCGTTGCGGATGCTGGGCTTGAGGTAGTTGCCGTGCACGCCGGTGAAGAGGTTGCTGTAGACGATGTCGTCGCTGTTGCTGTCGACGATGCACTGCTTGTAGGCGTC
>JANPMR010000637.1:0-18217 GCA_031427055.1 Rubrivivax sp. | reverse complement strand
CGATCGGCTCGCCAGTGCCGACGCGCCACAGGCGCACGCTGCGGTCGACGCTGCCCGACGCGATCCAGCGGCCGTCCGGGCTGTAGGCGACGGTCCAGACCTCGTCCTGGTGGCCGCTCAGGCGCTGGGTGGCGCCCGGGTCATTCGCGGCCCGCCCGAGGTGGCGCACGCGCAGGGATTTGTCGACGCTGCCGGTGACGATGGCGTTGCCCGCGGGGCTGAACGCCAGGGCCATGCTGTCCTCGCCGTGCGCGTAGTGGGACACCGGCGGCTCGGTGCTCGCAAGATTGAAGACGCTCAGGTACGAGCCGCCGGTCTTGCGCGTGCTGCCGGTCGCAGCCAGCACCTGCGGGTTGCGCGGGCTGAAGGCCACGGCCCAGACCGTGCCGGTGGCCTCGGGCAGCACGAACTCCCTCAGTGGGGCACCCGTGACGGCATCCCACAGGCGCACCTTGCCGTCGGCGCCAGACGAGGCGATGTGCTTGCCGTCACGGTCGAAGGCGACGCCATAGGCGCCCTCGGCGTGCCCGCTCAGCAAGGGCCCTAGGGGCGCCAGCCCGTCGACGCGCCAACGCCCCACCCTGCCGTCGTCGCTGGCACTGGCCAGGCTCTTGCTGTCGGCGCTGAAGGCCAGGAACTGCACGGTGTCGCTGTGTTCCTGCACACGGTGGACCACCGCCTGCGGCTTGTCCAGGGTGCGCAGCGTGATCGAGCCGTCGGTGTGGCCGACGGCCAGCCAGCGGCTGTCGGCGCTGATCGCCACGGCCACCGGCACACTGTCCATGCGCAACACCAGCGGATCGAGCGCGCGCAGGTGCTGCCGCGCGACCAGCGCGTCGAACAGCGCGCTGCCGGGGTCGAACTGCGTGCCGCGGGCGTCTGCGCCGGGCAGCAACTGCTTGGCCACCAGCAGTTGCTGGAAGGCCAGGCGGTCGTTGCGTTCGCCGGTGCCGCCTAGCATGCCCTCGCTGCGCGCGGCCAGCAGGTAGGCCTGCGCGCGCCGGAAGGCGTCGTTGGCCAGTCGCGTCTGCAACTTGGCCTCGGCCTCGCCCGCGAGCGCGCGGTCCTGCTCCTTCTTGGCGTTGGCGGCCAGGCCATCGGCGCGGTTGCGCTCGCGCCGGGCGGCGTCGCTCTCGTCGCGGGCCTGGTTGGCCGAGTCGAAGGCCTGCAGCGCCCGATCATCCGCCCGTGCCCTGGCCAGCTTCGCCTCGGCTTCTGCCGTCTGCGCCCGCTCTGCCCGGTTGTAGACGCCGCCCAACGCCAGCGCCAGCAGCACCAGCGCGCCGCCCAGCGCATTGCGCCAGCGTCCAACGCGTTTGGCCTCGCGCTGTACTTCGCGCAGGCGCTCGGCGGCACGCTCATCCTGCGCCTTCTTGAGGGACGCGGCGCGCGCTGCGTCGGCCTGCTCGGCGGCTTCGGCGCGCGCCAGCGCGGCCTGCTCCTGGGCGCGTCGCGCCTCGCGGGCGTCACGCACGATGCCGACCAGGCGGTCGTGGATGAGCTCGATGCGTGGCACGTCGCCCTGCACATCCACGCGCAGCAGGCGGCGCTTTTGCAGCGTGTCGAGTTCGGTGGCGGTGAGCATGCCGCTGTCCAGCGCCTCCTGGCGCGGAAAGCTGCTGCGGTAGCGGCCGCCCTGGATCAGGTTGTCTTCGATGAACTTCGAGACGCGGGCGTCGGTACCGGCCAAGGCGTCGCGGTAGAAGTCGAGCAGGATGTCCTGGCCGACACTGGCCAGCAAGGCGCTGTCGATGCGCGCCGGCCGGTGGCGGCGGGTGTTGAGCTGGTAGCAGCACAGGCTGAGCAGCACCGGTTCGACACGCATGGCCGTGCCCGCCACGCCGGCCTCATTGCGGCCGATCACGAAATCGACGATCTGCGCCGCCACGCCGGGCTCGAGCACCGCGGCGCCGGCGCGTTCGACGGCGTCGACGGCAATGTCGCGGGTCATCGCCTCGAGGTGCTGCTCGTCGTGCTTGGGCAGTCCGTCGTGCTTGGCCCAGGTCACGATCTCGGCCAGAAAGTCAGAGCGAAACGACAACAGAACGCGGTACTGCTGCGCCATCAGGTTGAGCTGCTTGGCGGCCTCGCCATCGCGTGCCAGGCCGCTGGGCGGCCGGTCGCCCACCAGCGCAGCCAGCTCGTCGAGCACCTGCCGCACGTGTTCGGGCGAGCCACCGCGCGAGAAGACTTCTTCAAACTGATCGAACACCAGCACCGGCGTGACCGGGAAGTTGTCGCGCGTCCAGATCGGCCGCTCGCGCCGCTGCAGGTAGGCCCACAGGCTCTCGTCGGGCGCGGGCGGCGCGGCGTCCATGTCGGCGTCAGCCGCGTCCTTCAGCAAACGGCCCAGCGCCTGCGCCAGCGGCGGCTGATCGGCGGCCTCGGTGTAGTCCAGCCGCAGGTACACCGGCAGCAGGCTTGCCTTGCGCAACTGCGGGAAGACGCCGGCCTGCAGCATCGAGCTCTTGCCCAGCCCCGACTTGCCGTACAGCAGCACGAAGCTCGACATGCGCACCAGGCGCACGAGATCGGCGCTGTCGTTGTCGCGGCCGTGAAAGTAGCGCTGCGCGACCTCGGTGTACGAGTCCAGCCCCGGCCACGGGTTGTCGTCGTCGAGGTGGGGCGCGGTCTGCACGTCGGCCATGTCAGTACCGCCCGGCGGCTCCGAAGGTACTGACCGCCCCCTCGGGGGGCAGCGAACGAAGTGAGCGTGGGGGCTGTTTCACGCCACAGGTCTTGCTCAGATCGCCGGGCGCGCGGCGCGCACCAGTTGCTTGAGGGTGTCGAGCACCCGCGTGTCGGCCTCGCCGCCGGGGGCGTGGCCGAAGTCGATGTGGCGGTCGCGCCAGGCCGCCACCGAGGCCTGCGCGTAGGCCTCGGGCCGGTGCTCGTCGTCGACGACCAGCGGCACGAGGAAGGTGCGGTTCATGGCCGGCAGCCGCTGGGTGGCGACGTCCCACTCGATGAAGGCAAAGGCCTCTTCGCGCTGCGTGGCCGCGCGCGAAAGCACGGGCAGGAAGTAGCGGCAGCCGCGGATGCCGTCGAGGATCGCGCGCTGGTAGTCCTTGCCGGGCTCGAGCGTCTCGCGGTCGAACCAGATCTCGGCCTCGGCCACGCCCAGCCGGCGCAGCATTTCGTAAACCTTGAACGCACTCGTCTGGTCGGTGGTGCGCGAGTAGCTGATGAAGAACATCGCCTTCTCGGGCCTGGGCAGCTCGGCCGCGGCCGGCACGGCGACACCGTTGGCGGCGCCGGGCGTTTGCGCTTCGAGCCAGCGCCGGTGCAGCTCGTCGACAAACTGGGTTGGATCGACGTTGCTCAGCACCGATGTCGCCGGGCTGTAGCGGCCCAGGAAGCTGATCACCGGGTCTTCGCTGGCCAGCGGCTCGACCAGCCAGCCGCGCCGGCCCTGGGTGTCGACCAGACGGTCTTTGCGCGTGGCGCGCAGCATGAAGCGGCTGAGCCAGTCGGGGAAGTTGCAGCCCACGAGCAGCAGGTTGCGATCGTGCAGCTCGGCCAGAAAGTTCTTGGGCTTGTTGTCGCCGCCGGCGATGACGTTGTGCGCGTACTCGAGCATGTCCTCGTCGTGGATCGAGTACTGCGGCGTCGAGCGCGCCTTGCCAAAGAGGTAGAGCAACTGCGCGGTGTTGCCCTGCTGCGACCAGTCGCGCGGCAGGTCGGTGAGCTGGTCGGCCGAGGGCTTGAGCGTGTGCACGATTTCGTTCACCGGCCGCCGCGCCTGGCGCAGCGCCTGCGCCAGCAGGTCATCGGGCGTGAGCGTGACGAGCAGCCGGAAGTCGCTGATGGCGGCCAGTTGCTGCAGCGGCCGGGGCACCACGACGCCGTCGCGCCGCAAGGCGTCCATGGCGATGTAGATGTCGCTGTACAGCTCTTGCAGATCGGCCTTGCCCTTGAGCAGCGAGACCGCCTCGTTGACTTCGCGAAAGCGCGGCAAGCCGCCTTCGGGCATCTCTACGTCATAGTTGTGAAGCAACTGCGCCGCGACCTGGGCCTGCAGTGAACCCTTGCCGTCGGCATCGACGAGGAGCCGCGAGCCCACCACCGGCACGACCGAGCCCTCGCGCATCATGGCCAGCAGTCGGCTCCAGGCCGCGGGGGTCATCGTCGTCATCGAAGGGTCGGGCTGTCGTCGTTGCCGTCTGCCGCGGCGCCCGGCGGGCGCGCCGATGCGCGGCAAGCCTGCGACCTTAGCGCGCGGTGGCGCCGAAGCCATCCCTACAAACCGCCCTGCAGACCGCCTTGCAGACCCCCTCGCCGCGCCGGCCTACCATTCGCGCATGCAAACCCAAAACCTTCTCATCACCGGCGGCAGCCGCGGCATCGGTGCCGCCACCGCCCGCCTGGCCGCAGCGCGCGGCTGGGACGTGGCCATCAACTATGCACGCGACGAAGCCGCTGCGCAGGCCGTGGCCGCCGACGTGCGCGCGCTGGGCCGGCGCGCGCTGCTGCTGCAGGCCGACGTCGGCGTCGAGACCGAGGTGGTCGCGATGTTCGCCACGCTGGAGCGCGAGTGGGGCGCGCCGGCGGGCCTCGTCAACAACGCCGGCATCGTGGACGTGGCGGCACGGCTCGATGACATGGCAAGCGGCCGCATCGAGCGCATGTTTGCCATCAACGTCTTCGGCTCGATGTGGTGCGCGCGCGAAGCCGTGCGGCGCATGAGCACGCGCCACGGCGGGCGCGGCGGCGTCATCGTCAACCTGTCGTCGGCGGCGGCGCGCATCGGCGCTGGCGGGCAGTACCTGGACTACGCATCGGCCAAGGGCGAGATCGATGTCTTCACGCTCGGCCTGGCGCGAGAGGTGGCGCTTGAGGGCATCCGCGTCAACGCCGTGCGCCCGGGCATCATCGAAACCGACATCCACGCCAGCGGCGGCCAGCCCGAGCGCGCGCGGCAGATGGCGCCACTGGTGCCGATGCAGCGCGCGGGCACGGCCGACGAGGTGGCGCAGGCCATCGTCTGGCTGCTGTCGGATGCATCGAGCTACACCACGGGTTCGGTGCTGGATGTGACGGGCGGGCGGTGAAACGCGAGCGCGGCGCTGTGGCGCTGCGGCACCTCAAGCGCGGGCACGCTCAGCTCGCGTATCCGTCCAGCAAGTCCAGCAGCGCGTCGGCAGCGGCGCGCTCGGCGGCGCTGGCCTTGGCGCGATAGGCGCGCAGCACGAACTCGGCCTGGTCGGACACCGATTCCCAGTTTGATCGCGCGTCGATGCGCAGGTGCAGCTCCATGAAGGCGCCGCGCACGGCGGCCAGGCTGGCGGCCAGGCGCTGCTCGGCCACGGCAGTGAGCCACTCGAATTCGACGCGCGCCGCCTCGGTCCAGAAGTCGGGCTCGGCGGCGCTGCATTTCAGCAGGCTGCGCTGTACTGCCTCGGTGGCCGCGGTGTCGGGCAGGTGGCCGCGGCCCAGCAGCACCAGTTCGGCAGCGATGCGGTTCAGGCCGGGGTAGAAGAGCCTGGCGCCGCCCTGCGCCTTGGCTTCGGCATCGGCATAGGCCGCATGCGTGGCCTGGCGCTCGCGCTGCAGTGCCTCGGCGTCGCGGCCGCGGGCGTGCAGCATGGCCAGGCGCTTGGCCGCGGAGCCGCACAGCGACAGCCGCTCCACCGTGGGCAGCATGTCGGCCAGGGCCTGCAGACCGCGGCGTGCATGCTCGATATCGGCCACCGCGGCCTGGAAGTCGGCCGAACCTGCTTGCGCCTTGCGGCCCTTGCTCCATGCCGCACGCACGCGCAGGTTGCCCAGTTGCTCTTGCACCTTGATCGAGGCACTGGCGTCTTCGGCCGACTGTGCGCGCTCGTACCAGGTGATGGCCGCGGCGTGCGCGCCGCTGGCCTGCCAGGCCACGGCAAAGGCCTCGGCCACCGCGCCGATGTCGCCCCACTGCGCGTCGAAGCGCTGCTCCAGGGCCTGCAGCGTGGCCTGCTCGGCGTCGGCGCGACCGCCCATGAAGCGCAGCCTCACCGCGATTTCCTCCAGCGCCAGCGCCAGGCCGGCCGGGCTGGCAATGCCGGCGCCCACGTCCGGCGGCGCGATGCGGTTGGCCTGGGCGTCGCCGACGCGGCCGCGCAGCACCCAGTTCGGGTCGCCATAGCACTGGTAGGCGGCCCAGGTCTTGCCGCCGGGCTCGGCGCGCCGGGCGGCCTTGCGCGCCTCGTGCACGGCCTCGCTGAAGTTGGCCTGCTGCAGCAGCTCGCGGTAGAAGGTGCTGGCAAAGGCCTCGGCGGCGGTGTCGTCCACGGCCCAGCCGGCGGCGACCACGCAGCGCACGCCGATCTCGATCAGCGCGTCGGCCACCGTGGCGGCAAAGGCGCCGGGGTCCGGTTCGCGCAGCGATTCGTCCGCGTCGTGACCGCCGAGATGGCAGCAGTTGATGAACACCAGCTCGGGCACGGTGCGCATGGCCTTGATCTCGCTTGCGCCCAGGAAGACATCATCCGACAGCACCACGCCGCGCGTGCGCAGCAGCTTGCCGCTGGTGTCCTTCTCTACCTTCTCGCCGTGGCCGGCGATGTGCACGATGCGGTAGCGGCGCGCCAGCAGCGCATTGATGACGGCGGCGGCGTCGGGCTGGTCGAGCAGGGCGGTCACCCGCTCGGCAGGCAGGCCGCCCAGCCCAGTAAGCCGGGCGGCCACGGCCTCGCCCTCGGCACGCGCGCCGGGCAAGCGCGGGTAGCCCTGGCCCTCGGCGATGAAGGGCTCGCCGATGACGAGCACGGCGTCGTCGGCGCTGGCATCTTGCGGCGCGGGGCGGAAGCCCGTCTTGCGCAGCTTGCGCAGCAGGCGCGTGCGGATGGCCCAGGGCAGTGCCTCGGCGTCGTTGCCCTCAGCCGCGCCAGGCGCTGCCCCGGTGTCGAGCAGCTCCCTGGGGATCGGCGCGGTGCCGGCGTCAAGCTCGAGCATGACGCTGTCCTGGCCGGCCAGAAAGGGTTCGAGCTCGGCCGGCACCAGCAGCTGAAACAGCGTGCGGCCGATGTTCGGGTCGCTGGCCGTGGCGGTGGCGGCATGGCGCACCAGGTCGGTCAGCAACTTGCGCTGCGTGCTCTGCGCGCGCACCTCGGTGCGGGCGCGCCGCGTGTCGAGCGCGAAGGAAATGCTGCTGCCGTCGGCGCCGCTGGTGGCGCTGATGAGATCGTGCGCGGTGCCGCGGTAGCCGGTGTCCATCTGGCGGCGCAAGGGGCCGGTGCCCGAGCTGATCGTCGGCGCCACGCGGTAGTGTTGCGGGCTGGCGCTGCCCAGCATCTGCAGGCCGCGCCAGGCGTCGGAGGCGCGGTCGAGGTAGAGCTCGACCAGCGTGAGCTGGCCCACGCGCGGCCAGCCGCTGCCGGCCAGCCGCTGGTTGGCCTCGCGCACGCCCTGGGCGATGGCACGCGCCGCGCTGCCGGGTGTGATGCCCAGGCCGCCGCTGCCGATGAGCGTGGCCGCGATCTCGACCTCGTCGGTGGCTGGCCGGCCGTCGCTGCCACTGCGTGCGCTGTCCGACGTGCCGCTATCGGCCCGAATTTCGGCCCTCATTTCGGCCGCCCGTTGCGCCCAGGCGATGGCGCCCTGGCGCACGGTGGCCACGAGCTGCTGCGCGCTCAGGCTGCCCTCTTCGCCCAGGCCGACGACGATGGCGGCGTGGGGCAGCGGTGGCTGGAAGGGGTCATCGCGCCGGCGCCGGGTGTTGACGAAGACGCGGCTGCTGCCGGGCATCTCGGGGTACAGCCCGGCGGCCAGCGCCACGCGCATGGCGCCGCCGACATGGCGGTCGATCACGTCCTCGGTGCCCGTGAGCATGAGCGAGCGGTAGTGGCCGATCATCAGCGGCTGGCGCACGAAGGTGAGATTGCCGTTGAGCACGGCCACGCGCAGCGGCGCGTCGGCCGCAGCACTGTCGGCGCCGTCGGTGGCTCCTGGCGCCGCGCTGCCCACGCTGAAGACTTCACGCTCGGTCAGCGCCGGCCGCGCCGAGGGCCGCGCGCGCGCCGGCCGGGCGTGTACATGCACCACGGCCGCCGCGGCGCCACTGCGCATCGCAGACAGGGGCTCCAGGCCTTGCGTCGTGCCCGTGCCAAGCAACTCGACAAAGGCGTCGAAGGCCCGTTTCTCGCTGGGCAGCGCACCGTGGTCGCAGTCGAGTGTCCAGGTCGCCACGCCCGGCAGCAGGGCCGAGTTCAAGGGCACGCGCCCGTCGCCGCCGTCGACCGCGTTTTCGTAGACGAAGCCCTCGCCGGCAATGCGGTAACCGTCCGGCGTGAACTTGGCCGCGCCGACGACGAGCGCCATCTTGCCGGCGTAGGCCGCGAACTCGCCGGCCACCTGCGCGTCCAGTCGCACGCGCAGGGCCCGCGCCTGGTCGAGCACTGGCTGCGGCGGCACGCCCCAGCGGTAGGCGGGCTCTTGCGCCTCGCCGGCATGGCCGTGCCACCAGTTCTTCTGGTGCATCTGCGCCAGGTCATCGGCGGCCAGTTGGGCCCAGGTTTCGGTCTTGTCGAGGGCCAGGGCGGGGTCGGTCAGGCCGGCCTGCAACTGCAGGAAGCCGGGCATCGCCGCCATCATCTGGCGTGCTCCAAAGTCGGCCAGCGGCGAGCCAAAAGCGGCCAGCGCGTTGCCGAAGGTGTCGTCACCCGACAGCACCTGCATCGGTGCCCACGAGCCGGCGTTGGGCGTGCCCAGCATGAGCAGCCGCGCGTCGGCGTGGGACATCATGCGCTGCCAGGTGGCGGGCGCCTCGAGCCACATCGTGCGCGCCAGCAAGCCGCCCATCGAGTGCGCCAGGATGCGCACCGGCTGGCCGCTGGCCTGGCGCGCGTCAAGCGCAGCGTCGATCGCGGCGGCCAGCCGGCGGCCTTCGTCTTCGACCGGGCGGCGCCAGTCGTAGGCAAACTCGACCACGTCGTGGCTGGCGCCCAGGTGCTTGATGAGATCACCATAGACCATGGCGATGGCGCCGTCGGGCGTGACGGCGTTGTCACCCGGCTGGTACTGCAGCTTGGCGAGGCCGCCAACGAAGTTGAGGCTCAGCCAGACACGTGCGCCGCCCGCGGCCAGGTTGCTGCCCATGATGCCGGGCAGCACGAAGACCGCCGGGCGGGCGGCATCGGTGCCGGGTGCGGCCCCCTCACCGGCGCGCTCGCCGCCGCTGTCCTGGCCTTGCCACGACAGCGGGCCGATGGGCCGGAAGCCGGCGGGCGAGCGCTTTTGCAGCAGGCCCTGCACCACGGCGTCGACGGTGCGGTCATTGGAGAAGTAGGCGAAGTGGGTGACCTTGCCGCCGCGGTCGAGCAAGAAGCTGGCGCCGTCCTGGCCGTCGATGCCCCGCCGCGGCGCGCCGCCGTACATCGAGCGCGTCTGCACGACGATGTCGTTGTCGGTCCAGTAGAAGCCGTCGGCCAGCAGCGTCTTGAGCCAGCTGCCCACCGAGTCGCCTTCGAGGTCGCCGGCCACGACGCGCAGGTCGCCGGCAATCGCCGTGGGCGCGGCGTTGAGCCAGCGCAGCAGCGGCGTGTCGGGGATCATGGCCTCGAGGCCGGGGATCTCTGACGGCTCGGCGCGCCGCCGCGCGACTTCGGCGATGAAGCCCACCAGCGTGGGCGCTACCGGCACGCCGGAGACCTCGAGCGTCCACTTCAGCACCGACAGGTAGGCGTCCAGGCGCTTGGACGCCAGCAGCGTGCCGCGCGCCGGACAGGCCACGCGCACCACGCGCTCGACGGTGACGTTCTTGGCCCGCATCGCGCTGGCCAGATCCTGCAGCTCGCGGCGCGCGTCGGCGTGCGTGGCGCTGGGAAAAAACGCGAGGTCGGCAGCGCCCATGTCGCGCTGGCTGGCCATGCGCGCCAACACCTCGGCCACCAGGCCGCCGCGCGAGTGCGTCACCAGATGCACGCGCGCACCCTGGGGCAGCGCTTGTACCAGCGTCAGCGCGTTGGCCACCGGCGTGGCGCCCAGCGTCGGGTGGTCGAGCGCATAGACGCGGCCGCCGTAGTGGGCAAAGAGCTCGCGCACGCGTTGCGGGTGCTGTGCCCAGAGCTTGCCGAAGGTGCCGGCGGTGTTGCTGAAAGTGCCATGCGCCAGCACCAGCATGGGCTCGGTCGACGCCGGTACCTGGTCGAGCCTGCGGCCGCTGGCCTTGAGCGAACCGAGCTCGGAGGGGTCGAGCGCGTAGACGCCCGCGTCGACTTGCGCGTCGACGCGTTTCACGACCTCGCTTGCCGCGAACTTGACCGCCTCTTGACGGGCGAAGCCGCCCAAGATCTCGACCGCCGACAAGACCACGTCGCCCAGGAAGCCGCGCGTGCGCGCCGGCGCCGCCTGTTCCAGGCCGGCCCAGCGCAGCTGCACGGGCACCGCCACCTCGGTGGCCGGCGCCGTGGTGCCGCCTCGCGTGGTGCCGCCCGGGCTTGTGCCGCCCTGCGCCAGCATCAGGTCGCGCGCCGTGGCCGGGTGCAGGTACAGCACCGGCCCGCCGGCAATGTGCAGCGCCACCACGTCCTCGCCCGGCGTGGCCGTCATGCGCACCGGCGCGCCGCCGGCCCGCAGTGCGCCCACCTGCACCGACGCCTTCACCAGACCGGGCAGCCCCGCCACTGGCGCCGCACTGCCACTGCCGCCGCGCGTGGCGCCCGGAGCCTGGCTGCGTCCGGGCACGACGAAGGTGATGGCTTGCTTGTTCTGGGTGGACATGAGGTCTCCTGGGTGGCCCGGGGAGCATCAGCGCAAAGCGCCGTACCGGCAAGCACGCGCGCACTGCGTCCTAGGGATGGCCGGCGCAAGGCTGGCAGCCCACTGCTGCAGTCGGCGCCAAGAGCGGACCTCTAGGCGCCTGGCGGGAAGGGAAGCGCCATTGCCGCCGCGTGCTCCAGGTTTGCGCGCACGAACGCCGTTGCGATCTGTCGGACGCCCGCAGCCCAGTTTGGCCCACGGACGATCCGGTCCGTTTGTGCAAAGGTGTCCAGGTGGGACTTCGTGATGTGCGGGTTGTTCAAGGTCGCGCCGCGTTCTGCGATGTACTTTGACCGAAGCTGAAGGACTTCCAGCATCTTGGTCTGAGAAATTCGCCGCTCGCCGCCAACGTCTGTGTCGAGCGCCGCGACGTACTGTTCGACCGTCCACTGCTGCTTGTGCAAGCGCTTGGCATCCTGCAGCGTGTAGGTTTCCCGCTCGCCGCAGACTTCAAACAGGTCGGCCAGCACCAACCGCCGAGATGCGCGAAGCGCCAGCTTGAAGTCGATCAGGATCTTCGACTCGACGGACGCGATCCACGGTTCCATGTCGAGCGGCGTGAGGCACATGGAACGCTGGAGTTCGGGGCGCCGCGCCTCTTTCGAGTAGAAGCCAATGACGAACAGCTTTTTGCGCCACTTCTGAATGTGCTCCATGCTGACATCGCGGGCTGTGGAGACCGTCGAGCCGGTGGAAGACTTGACCTCAACCTCGAACTGGTACGGCCGCCCGTCGACATCAAGGGCCAGCACCGCATCGACACCCGCGCGCTGGTGTGCGGGATCCCAATCGAGGTTGAACATCCTTACGAGCTCGCGCTCGCGCTCATCGTCCTGAACCGCCATCACGTCCCCCGAAGTGCCCTCGCGACTTGTCGCCCTACCGCGTAGGCGACGGGCGGGCAGACGCTGTTTCCAATTTGCCCCAAAGCTTGGTATACCGCCCCGCTGAATCGCCAATCGGCCGGGAATCCCTGAAGCAGCGCACAGTCGTCGACCGACATCCGGAAGTGGCCGTTCTCTGGCGGGTATGCATTGGCAATCGAGCGGCTCGGCTGAACTCCGTTTGGCCAAACCCGCAGCAGATTCCAGGTTTTGAGAGACGCCTTGCTGCTCAGCACGCCAGTTGTGTTGCGCGGGCCGGTGAAGCCCGAACGGAGCGTAGGCGCCAATTCATCTTGGCCGGTGTCTGGCAGGCCGAGGCTCTGGCGGGCCGTGTTGCGTGGCAGCAGCGGGCCGAATAGGCCGTCTGTGTCGCCGTGCGTTTCGATCGGCGGCTGCCAACGGGCGGCATCCCGAACGGCACGAAAGCCAACAAAGAACACGCGGCGCCTGGCCTGTGGCACGCCGTAGTCGTGCGCAGCCAACTTGAACTTGAAAACGGTGTACTGGCCTTCGAGTGGTGCCAGGATGTTCGTGGCGACGAAGCCCTCGAACTTGCGATCAAGAATGCCCGGGACGTTCTCCGCAACGAATGCGCGCGGTCGGCTTTGCGTGACGCAGCGGACGAAGTCCGGCCACATGTTGCGCGGATCTTCGGCGCCGGCCTGCTTGCCGGCCGTCGAGAAGGGCTGGCACGGCGGACCGCCGTGAACCACGTCCACACCGCGGAACGGCGTAAAAGTCGCGCAGCGGACGTCACCAGCGCTCTCGCCCGAGCGCACGTCCCAGGTGGGTCTGTTGGTTCGAAGAGTCGCGCCGCAGATGTCGAGAATCTCGAACGAGGCTCGATGCTGGAAGCCAGCACGCTCGAAGCCAAGGTCGAGACCACCGCCGCCCGCAAAGAGCGAAACGCTGGTCAATCCGTTGGGTTCAAGCGGGGGCATCAAGTCCTTAGGGTCCAGGCGGTCGCCCAGATCAATACCGTTCGATGTGCCGTCCTCGCGGTGGTGGCGAAGCAGTGACTGCTTCCTGAGCTGGGAACGGATGGAGGTCTCGCGATAGCGGTGCCGCTGTTCGTCGGTCAGTTCGTATGGCATGCGCTTCTCTACGGTTGGTACTCAAGCCATCCTGCCACCAATTCCGATAGCTGGCTATATATACAGCAGACGGAGCTGATCCGTGCCACATGCTCACCTGTCGCTTGACAAGTTCGGGCATTTTCGGCGAACCCGACGCCGTCATCGATCAAGCCGAACCCGAGAGTTCGCGCGCCGCTCAGCGCCGCTCGAGCACCTGGGCGGCGATGTCCAGGCGCAGGCGCAGGCGCTCGGCGGCGTCCTGCGCCAGCGCGCGCGTGGCGAACGGGCCGGTCCGCACGCGGGCCAGGCCGTCCTCGTCGAGCACCATCACCGCAGCGCCAGGCACGGCTTGCTGCGCGCGCTGCATCAACTGCAGCGCGCTTTCGCGGTCGCGGAAGGCACCCAGTTGGAGCCAGAAGCCGGCGCCGACCGGCGCGGCGGCGTCGCGGGCCGGCGGCGCGTCGGACTGCGTCGGCGCCGCGTCGGCCGGCGTCTTGGCCGCCGGCACCGGGCTTGCTGGCGCGGCCGCCGCCGCTGCGCCAGCGCGAATCTCGGCGTGCGTGATGCGGCGCACCTCCACCGGCGCCACGCCGGCCAGCAGCCCGAGCTTGAGCGCCGCGGTGTAGCTGAGGTCGATGACGCGGCCGGCGGCAAAGGGGCCGCGGTCGTTGATGCGCACGATGACCTCGCGCCCGTTGGCCGGGTTGCGCACGCGGGCGTAGCTCGGGATCGGCATCAAACGGTGCGCCGCCGTCATGGCGTACATGTCGTAGGGCTCGCCGCTGCTGGTGGGCCTGCGGTGGTACTTGCGGCCGTACCAGGACGCCAGGCCGGTCTCGGCCAAGGGCTCGTCGGCGCTCATCGGCACGTAGGTCTTGCCCAGCACTTCGTAGGGCTTGTTGGGGCCGCCGACGCGCAGTGCCTCGATGCGCGGCACGGCGTCGGGCACGCGCTCCAGGCCAGTGGGTGGGCGCGCCTCGGGGCCGTCGCGATCGGCCGCGCTCGGGCGGCTGGCGCAGGCGGAGAGCAGCAGGGCCAGCGCTGCCAGCGCCGCCATGCAGGCCGCGCGCACGCCCCCTTGCAGCACCGTCAAGGCGCGCCGTGCGCCTGCTGCGCGTGCAGCAGCTCGACGCGCTCGCGCTTGAGCAGCTTGCCCAGGCGGTCGGCGTCCTCGATGTCGATGGCCACCGGGTGCTTGAGCTTGGGCGAGTACCACACCGTGCGGCTGAACTGGCCGCTGGTGAGACTGCCGTTCTTCAGGGTCTCGTAGTACCAGCCGCTGGTCTCGATGGGCATGGCCTCAAAGCTGCCGGCAGGCGTTTCGATCTTGCGCAGCCGGCCGACGCTGCTGGAGCCCTTGAATTCAATCTCGCCGCTGGCGCCGCCGGGGCGACGGAAGTTTTCGGTGAACTTGACACGGCGGCTCTCGCCCACCTTGGGGTTGGACCACCACAGCTCCTGCGCCGGCTCGAACTGCGAGACCGAGCCGTCGGGCCGGCGCTGGCTCTTGAGGCGGCCTTGCGGGTCCATCTGCATCTGGTGGCCGTTGGCCAGCAGGTTGCCGTCGCCCAGCACTTCTTCGATGGCGGTGGTGTAGGAGCCGAGGATCTCGTCCTTCCAGGTGTCGCGCACCTGGTAGGTGAAGGTGTCGCCCTCGGCGTAGCCGAAGTTGTTGGTGCGCGGCGAGAACACCGGGCTCTCGCCGCCGTTGGCATTGCGCGCGGTGCGGCCGTCGAGCGCGGGCGGCCCGGCGGGTGGCTGCGCCGCACGGGCGGCGGCGGGCGCGGCGGCCTGCAGTGCGGTGGCAGCCGGCGCGCCGGCAGCGGGTGACACGTTGATGGGCGCGTTGTTGTCAAGCGGCAACTCGGGCGCCGCGGCGGGCGGCGCAGCAAGCGGGGGCGCGGCAGCGGGCGGTGCGGCAGCGGGCGCAGCCACGGCAGGGGCTGCAGCAACGGGGGCTGCAGCGACAGGTGCGGCCACCGGCGTCGGTGGCGCGGCAGCCAATGCACGTGCCGTGTCGGCCACGGCCGGCTTGGCCGCAGCCGGTGTTGCCGCCGTCGGGTTGGGCGTGGCGGCCGCCAGCTGTTGGACCACCTGCCGTGCGGGCTGTTCTGCCTGGCTGCTGGAGCCCAGGCGCGAGGCCAGCGAGACGACGTTGCCGACCCCCGAGCCCACGGCGCCGGCCACTGTGGTGGCGGCCGAAAGCGCCGCCCCGGCTTCGGCGACCTTGGCCGTTGCCGCCAGCGCGGCCACGCTGCCAGCCACGCCGGCCACCGTGCTCACTGCGCTGACGACGGTGCCGGCCGTGCTCGCCGCCGTGCCGAGCGCGCTGGTGGTGTTGCCGGCGCCGGGGCCTTCGGGAACTTTTGGCCGAACCGGTTCGGTCGGCGGGCGCGGAGCCGGGTCGCCGCCACTCGGTGTGCCGGATTGGGTGGGCTGCGCGTTGCGCGGCGCCGGCTGCTGCAGCACTTCGGACACGCTTTGTTCGCCGGTTCTCGACGCCCCCGGCCCTACCCGGCGCAGCAGCTGCTTGCCGGCCTCGCGAGCAAAGTCTTCGGGTGTGCGCGGCACGAGGCCGTCGAGCACAGAAACCTCGGCGAAGTCCTCGCGCGCGTCGGTGTCGCCGCCCACCCAGGGCGTGGCCTGGCCCAGCGTGGCGTCGGCGATGGCCCGGGCGGTGCCGCGCAGGGCCTCGGCGCCGGCGATGCGCGGCGTGGTGAGCGAGCCCACCAGCACGCGCGTGAAGCGCGACGCCGCCAGTTCGCGCGGGTCGGCCGGTGGCGGCTCGGGCAATGGCGCCACGGCCGGCACCTCTTGCGCATTGCCCAGCGCGTTGCCGAACAGCGCCATCATGCCCGGCGGCAGCTTTTGCTCGGCCAGGCCGGCCTTGGGCAAGGCGGCGAGTGCCGGATGCTGATACGCGGCATCGACGACCAGCATGCGCGGGCTGTCGGCCGTGCCCATCAAGGCGTCGATCACTTCCTGCAGCGGCACACCGCCGGCCTTCAGGCGCGCAGTGAGCCCGGCCGGGCTGCCGTCGAGCGCGATGTCGCGCGGCAGCAGCAGGTTCTGGCCGTCGACCTGGGCGCCCAGGCCGGTGAAGTAGGCAAAGCCGATGCTGCCGGGCTGCAGGCGATCACGAAACTCTTTCAGCGCCGTGCGCAGCTCGCCGCTGCCGACGTCTTCGCGCAGCATGACGACAAAGCCGCCCGCGCGCAGCGCCGCGACCACGGCCAGCGCGTCGCGCGGGGCGCTGTCGATGGCCAGCCGCGAGCCCAGCTTGCCCACGCCCACCACCAGCGCCAGCCGCGCGCGCCCCAGGCCGAGGGCCGAGGTGGCGCCCTGCACCGGCCGCGGCACCGAGACGCGGATGTCCTTGAAGTCGGGCAGCGTGAAAGAAGGACTCGCGGCGGCGGGTGCACCGGCGGTGGCGGGCGCGTCGGCGGCTTGCGCGCACACCGCGCCAGCGGCCAAGCCCAGCGACACGCCAGCCGACACGGCCAGCGACAGGGATTTGAGAAAGGGGCGGAGGCAGGTCATTCGCAACATCCGGGCTTGCACCGGCGAAGTGTATCCAGCGGGCCGTCAAATGTGACAGACCGTATCGCGCCGGGCATCCAGCGAATGGGGGAGCGCGCGACAAATCGGTCACGCCCGGCGCCGCGGCCGTGTTGCGTACGGCCGCTGGTGGGTCTTTGACGGTTCAGGCCTCCAGCCGCGCCAGCGCCTGGCCACCACCGTAGCTGCCCTGCTGCGGCGCCGTGCCGCCACGCTGCACGCGCACGGCGCAGTACTTGAACTCCGGGATCTTGGCGAACGGGTCGAGCGCCGCGTGGGTGAGGCGGTTGATGGCGGCTTCGTAGTAGCAGAAGGGCACGAACACCGCGCCGCGCGGCGTGCCGTCGTCGGCGCGGGCGTAGAGCGAGACCTCGCCGCGGCGCGACTGCAGCGTCACCAGATCGCCGGGCACGGCGCCCAGCGCCGTCAGGTCGAGCGGGTGGATGAGCACCGTGGGGTCGGGTTCGATGGCGTCGAGCACGGCGGCGCGGCGCGTCATGCTGCCGGTGTGCCAATGCTCCAACTGCCGCCCGGTGATCAGCACCATCGGGTACTCGGCGTCGGGCCGCTCGGCGGCCGGGATGATGTCGGCCGGCACGAAGCGCGCCCTGCCGCCTTCGCGCGGAAAGTCATCGATAAACACCACCGGCTCGCCCGGGTCGCCCTCGGCGACACAGGGGTAGGTGACGGCGTGCTCGCGCTCCAGGCGCGCCCAGGTGATGCCGCCAATGCTGGGCATGGTGTGGCGCATTTCGTCGAAGACCTCGGACACATGGCCGTAGTTCCAGCCGCAGCCCAGCCGGTTGGCAATCTGCTCGATGATCCAGAGGTCCTGGCGCGCGTCGCCCGGCGGATTGATGGCTTGGCGGCCCATCTGCACCAGACGGTCGGTGTTGGTGAAGGTGCCGGTCTTCTCGGGGAAGGCGCTGGCCGGCAGGATGACGTCGGCCAGGTAGGCGGTCTCGGTGAGAAAGATGTCCTGCACCACCAGGTGCTCCAGCGCGGCCAGCGATGCGCGCGCGTGGTTGGCGTCGGGGTCGGACATGGCCGGGTTCTCGCCCTGCACGTACATGCCGCGAATCTCGCCGTGCTGGATGGCGTGCATGACCTCGACCACCGTCAGCCCCGGCTTGTCGTCCAGCGTGCCGGGCGCCAGCTTCCAGGCGCTCTCGAAGCGCGCGCGCACGGCCGGGTGCGTGACGTGCTGGTAGTCCGGAAACATCATCGGAATCAGGCCCGCGTCGGACGCGCCCTGCACGTTGTTTTGCCCGCGCAGCGGGTGCAGCCCAGTGCCGGGGCGGCCGATCTGGCCGGTCATCAGCGACAGCGCGATCAGGCAGCGCGCGTTGTCGGTGCCATGCACGTGCTGCGAGATGCCCATGCCCCACAGGATCATCGACGCCTTGGACGTCGCGTACAGGCGCGCCACCTCGCGCAGCGTGTCGGCGTCGATGCCGCACAGCGGCGCCATGGCTTCGGGCGTGTAGGCGGCAACGTTGGCGCGCAGCTCTTCGAAGCCGATGGTGCGGCTGGCGACGAAGGCTTCGTCGACCAGGCCTTCGGTGACGATGACGTTCATCATCGCGTTGAGCATGGCCACGTCGGTGTCGGGCTTGAACTGCAGGAAGCGGTGCGCCACGCGCGCCAAGTCAGAGCGGCGCGGGTCGCAGACGATCAACTTGGTGCCGTTCTTGACCGCGTTCTTGAGGAAGCTGGCGGCCACTGGGTGGTTCACGCTCGGGTTGGCGCCGATCAGGATCACGACCTCGGCCTGGGTCACGTCCATCACCGGGTTGCTGACCGCGCCCGAGCCGATGCCTTCGAGCAGCGCCACCACCGACGAGGCATGGCACAGCCGGGTGCAGTGGTCGACGTTGTTGCTGCCAAAGCCGGTGCGCACCAGTTTCTGGAACAGATAGGCCTCTTCGTTGCTGCCCTTGGCCGAGCCAAAACCGGCCAGCGACTTCT
>JANPMR010000636.1:0-12176 GCA_031427055.1 Rubrivivax sp. | reverse complement strand
TTCCGCAACCTCGTCGGCCACGTCAAGGGCGTCAGCGACATGGGCTCGCTGGCCGCCTGGACCAACGAGCAGTTCGACCCGCGGCTGAGCTGGGCCGATGTCGAGTGGGTGAAGACGCAGTGGGGCGGCAAGTTCATCCTCAAGGGCATCATGGATGTCGAGGACGCGCGTCTGGCGGTGCAAAGCGGCGCCGACGCCATCGTCGTCAGCAACCACGGCGGGCGTCAGTTGGACGGTGCGCCGTCCAGCATCGAAGCGCTGCCAGCCATCGTCGCCGCGGTGGGCACGCAGACCGAGGTCTGGATGGACGGCGGCATCCGCAGCGGGCAAGACGTGCTCAAGGCCTGGGCGCTGGGCGCGCGCGGCACGATGATCGGCCGCGCCATGGTCTACGGCCTGGGCGCGATGGGCGAGGCCGGCGTCACCAAGGCGCTGCAGATCATCCACAAGGAACTCGACATCACGATGGCTTTCTGTGGCCACACGCAGATCGGCAAGGTGGATCGCAACATCCTGCTGCCGGGGACATTTCCCGGCTGAAGCGCGTGCGCCTCATACAGATTCGCCATCAAGCGCACCAGTAGGTGGTCGGTTTCAGGCCCTGCACGTCTGCCGCAACCGACGCTGCTGAAGGCCGGCAGCACGCTGACTGCTGTCGCTCGGGCTTGGTGGACCGGCACCGGCTAAGGACCCATCGGCAACATTCGCTGCAACCCGTGTGCAGCGAGCCGCCCGTCAGACGTAGCGCCCGGGCGAGACGATGCCGGCGGGGTCCAGCGCCGCCTTGATGCGCGCCAGCGCACCGCCGGCCGAGCCTTCGTCGCGCACGGCGTCCACACCGTCGCGCGCCGGGTGCAGGCCTGCGGCGCGCAATTGCACACGCAGCGCCTGCTGCGTGCGGCGCATGCGTGCGATGCCGTCGGCGTCGCGCGTGAACCAGATTGCCGTCATCAGCAGGATCGTGGTGGCCGAGACCGCGCTCACCTCGAGCCGGCAGGTCAGCCCCTCGACGTCGACCACCCGCGTGACCGCGTCGAGCGCCGTCTGCACCGCGCGGCCTTCCAACGGCAGCACGGTGGCCACGATCGCCCAGCCGCTTTCGCTGCGGCTGTCGAGATTGCAGTCGTCGACGCGGAAACGCGCGCGCAGCAGATCGCAGGACGGAATGCCGCGGAAGAACTGCGTGCGCTGGTACAGCGGGTGCGTCAGCGGCAGTTCGGCCACCGGGCCGCACTCGAAGGAACGGAAGCTGGGCAGGCGGCCGAACTCGTCGCGAAGCACGGCCTCGGTGGCGTCGACCGCGGCGCGCCGGCCCAGCAGCGGCCCGAGCAGCGTGAAGTCGGGCGGCGTGGCGGTGCGGCCGGGCTCTACCGGCAGTTCGCTCAGGCGGAAGGTGGTGTCCAGCACGCGATCGCGGCGCAGCGCCAGTAGGGTGTCGACGACCTCCACCAGGCCGTCGCGCCGGAAGCTGGCGAAGGCGTAATCGATGCGCTCGGGCCGCGGGATGAACGCGAACGCGCCCGCCGTGGCGATGCCCAGGCTGGACTGCAGGAACAGATCCGTCGCATCCGGCCCGCTGCCCAGGCCGTGGAACTTGCGTGACGCCTCGGGGCCGACACCGCCGGTGTGCATCACCGATCCATCGCCCAGCACCAGCTCCAGGCCCAGCAGGTCTTCACGGCGCGGGCGGATGCAGCCTTCGCCGCGGTCCATCGCGTTGCCCAGCAGGCTCGAGTCCTTGCACGAGGTGGTGACGTTCAGCATCCACGGCGTGCCTTCGAGCTGCTGCGCCAGCGCGTGCTGCGAGACGCCGGCCTCGATGAAGGCATAGCCGTGTGCGAGGTTCAGATCGCGGATGCGGTCCAGCCGGCGCAGGTCGACCAGCACGCAGTCGTCACGCACCGGATGGCGCGAACCCAGGCCCCAGTTCATGCCGGTGCTGACCGGGTACAGCGGCGTGCCGTTCGCACGCGCGGCGTCGACGATGTCCTGCACCTCGCGCAGCGTCGTGGGGTACAGGATGGCCGGGATGCGACGCGGCGAGCTCTCCGAGAGCTCGGCCTGCGCGGCCGCACCGTCCTCGGCCAGCGCGACGACAGCGCGCCAGCGCGCCAGGGTTTCAGAGGCCTGCATGTCGGTGCCGTCCCATCTGCTTCGGTTGATGCGGTGTCGCTGGGGCTCGTCGCCGGCCCTCAGGCCCGGCCCAGTTGCACCGGGAAGGTGGCCATGCCGCGAAGGCCCAGGTTGCTGATCCAGGTGACTTCGCCGGCCGGCTGCGCGGCGGGAAAGCGCCGGATGAATTCCTGCACCGCCTCGCGCACCACGGTGCGTGCCATCAGCGAGCCGATGCACTTGTGGATGCCGGCGCCGAAGCCGACGTGCGTGACCTTGGCGCGTGCCAGGTCCAGGCGGTCGGGCTCCCGGTTGACGCGCGGATCGCGGTTGGCGCTGTGCAGCATGCAGAACACCGGCGCGCCCTGCGGCACCCATTCGCCGTTGATGGTGAGGTCGGCGCGCGCACGGCGGATGATGCTGAACACCGCACCGTCGTAGCGGGCGAACTCCTCCACCGCATCGGTGCCCAGCCCGGAATCCAGCACCAGCTCGCGGCTGCGGGCGTCGCCCATCACCGCGTGGACCGCGTTGCCGATCAGGTAGGTGGTGGTCTCGTGGCCGGCGGCGATCATCGTCATCACCATGCCGGCCACGTCGTCGTCGGTCACCGGGTCGTCCGGCGTGCCGGTGGCGATCAAGGCACTGACGACGTCGTCCTGCGGCCGAGCGCGGCGCTCGTCGATCAGCGCGCGGCAATAGTCGCGCATCGCGCCGATGCCGTGGCGCCCGGTGCGCACGGCCTCTTCGGTGGCCACGCCAGCGCCGATGAGGGTGAAGATCTCGACCGTCCACTGCTTGAACAGGCCGATGTCGCCCGCCGGGATGCCCATCAGCGCAGCCAGGATGCGCGATGGCACCGGGAAGGCGAAGTCGCGGATGAAGTCAATCTCGCCCGCGGGGTCCAGCCCGGCCAGGCCCGTGGCCACGTGTTCGCGCGCCAACTGCTCGATGCGCGGCAGGTTGTGCGGACCGAAGGACGCGCCCAGCCGGCTGCGCAGCCGCGTGTGGACCGGCGGGTCGTTGAAGGGAATCCAGCGCTTGAGCTCACGAGCGAAGAAGGCCAGTTCGTCCTGCACCTGGGCAGGCGCGCCCTTGCCCCACTGGTCCACGCGCTCGGCGGAGAAGTCCTCGCCGCCCAGCGCGTGCTCGACATCGCGGTAGCGCGTGAGGATGTGCGCTTCCAGCCGCGTGTCGTAGTAGCACGGTGCGTCGCGCCGCATGGCCGCAAAGGTCGGGTAGGGATTGGCGAAGAACGCGTCGCTCAGGACGTCGAAATCGGGCATGTCGGTGGCTCGTTCTCAGGGCAAGGTCTGGGGCCGTCCCGGGACTTCAGCATGGCCGGTGTCGAGGGGCTGCCCGGAGGCTGGCGGAGCGTGATCGGCCTGTCAATCCGGCCTCGCCGCGTGCGGTTGTTCGCCCGCCACGCGGAAGTACTCCTGCCGCACCCGCTCGGGTGCCACCCCTGCAGCGGCCAGGTGCACGGTCATCGCCGCCATGTAACCGACGCTGCCACACAGATAGAAGGTGGCCGCGGGGTGGGCCTGCGCCAGCGCCGCGACCTCGGCCGCGCCCAGCCGGCCCTCCGTGCGCGTGGCGCGCACGCGCACGCTGATGTGCGCTTGGCGCGCGGCCAGTTCGCGCAACTCATCGATCGCGACCGCCTGCCCGAGATCGGGCACCGAGTGGTCGATGTGCAGCCGCCCGCGGCCCGGCGCCAGGCCCAGCGCACGCGCCATCGCCAGCGCCGGCGTGACGCCAATGCCGCCGACCAGGCACACCGCATCGACCGGTCCGTCGGCTGGCAGGTGATAGCCGCCACCGGGCGACGAGATGCGCAGCAGCGCGTCGCCCGGGCCGCGCTCGAACAGCCAGCGCGAAAAGACACCATCGCTTTCGCGCTGCACGGTGATCTCGTAGCCTTCGCCACCGTCGCCGGGCGCGCTGGAGATGGTGTACGCGCGCTGCACCCAGTGCTCGCCAATGCGGCCCTGCACCACCAGGTGCTGCCCCGGGTGGAAGGGCGCCAGGCGGCGGTCCAGGGGTTGCAGGCGGAAGGCGCGCACGCGCTCACCGAGCGCGACCACCGACGCGCAGCGCGCCGGTGTCCAGTCGGCCACACCCAGCATCTCGCGCACCGCGGGCAGGCAGCCGCCGCACACCAGCGTGGCCCGCGTGCGCTGCGCCACCTGTTCGGCGGTGTGGCAGCCCCCGTCGATGGCGCACTGGATGTCGTCGACCGAGGCGCCCGCACAGGCGCAGACCACACCGCCGCGCCGGCGCGCGCCGCTGCCGGTCTCGTCGAGGCTGTCGAAGCTGCCGCAGGCCTCGAAACGCGCGAGCTGCGCTTCGTCCAGGCGGCGGGCGTCGAGCAGGCCTTCGAAGGCCTCGCCGAGCCCGCGCCACTCGCCCGACGATTCCAGCTCCACCGGCACGCCATCCACCAGATGCACCTCGCGCACGGCGCCGGTGTCGGGGTCTTCGTAGCGCGCGCTGAAGTCGGGCTCGGGCGCTTCGATCACGCGCGAGGTGAAGGTCGGCCGGCCGACCAGGCGCGTGCTGAGGACGCGGCGTCCGTCGGGCAGGTCGTGGATGGCCGTCAGCGTCGCTTGCGAGGCCAGCTGCCCGGTCTGCAGCGTCAGCAGCCCGCGGCGCGGCAGCATGTACATGCCGTCCAGCGACTGCATGATCGACCGCAGCTGCGGGTGCATGGCCGCATGGCCGCGGAACCAGGCTGCGTCCAGGCTGGCCACCTTCAGCTCGTCGACCGCGCGGACCGAGGCGGTGCGCGGCTGCTCGCGCAGGATGGCGAGCTCGCCGAACATCTGCCCGGGCAGCAGCTCACTGAGGTCGGTTTCGGCGCCCTCAGCGCCCTCTGCGGGTTCGGCGCCGCCAGCGTGGCTGCTGACGCGCGCACGGCCCTGCAGCACGAGATACAGCCGGTCGGGCGCGTCGCCCTGGCGGAACACCACCTCGCCAGCGGCGAAGGTCTCGATGCGGTAGCTCTCGGCGCCGCCGAGCTTGCGCAGCACGCCTTCGCGCAGGCGGCCGGCACGCAGCTCGTCGTTCTCGCGCGCGGTGGCGCCCAGTTGCTGCGCGAACGCGCCCCCTGGCTCCAGTACCGACAGCAGGCCGTCACGCGTCAGCACCAGCAGCCGGCAGTGCGTAAGCGCGCGCACGGTGGCGTTGCGCCGTGCGCCATCGTTGAACAGCAGGGCCTGCTCGCCGAAGTAGGCGCCCGGCTCCAGCCGCGCCAGCACGACCTCCGAGCCGTCGAAGGACCGGCCCAGCACCTGCACCGAGCCGCTGGCCACGAAGTACATACGGTCGCCGTGCTCGCCCTCTCGCACGATGGCCTGTCCCGGCAGCGCCTTGGTCTCGGTGATGCTGGCGGCCAGCCGCCCCAGCGCATCGACCGGCAGCCTGTCGAACGGCGCCACGCCGTGCAGCAGGGCCAGCGACTCGTCGGTGGTCATCCCCGACTGGCCAGGTAGGCCTGTTCGGCCGGTGTCGAGCTGCGCCCCAGCGCCGCGTTGCGGTAGGGGTAGCGGCCGAAGCGCTGCAGCGTGTCGAAGTGGGCCTGCTGCTCGCCGACCGCCCCGACACACAGCGCCACGACACCAGCGTGGCGCGCGCGCGCTTGCGCCTCCAGCGCGCGGAAGCGCTCGAAGGCCAGCGTGTGGTCGGCGATGAGCTCGGAATGCTGGATGGGCAGATAGATGAAGATGCGCTCGATCAGTGCCAGCTGCTCATCGCGCCCGGCGGCGATGCAGGCGCGCGCAACCTCCAGCGCCGCGGCGTCGCTGTCGAAGGCCTCGGCACGGCCGCGGTACAGGTGGCGCGGGAACTGGTCGAGCAGCAGGATCAGCGCCAGCTCGCCGCGCGCGCTGCCGCGCCAGCCGTCCAGCGCGCCGGTGCGTGCGGCGCGCACGTCGTCGGTGTAGCGCTCGGCCACCTGCGCATCGACCGCGTCGCCGCCGCGAAACCAGCGCTGGTAGCACGGCGAGCCGGGGCCGATGGGGCTGGCGTCGTCACCGCCCTCAAACCACCAGGCGAGGATGTCCTCGGCCCGGCTCACTGCATCGCTCGGCCGTAGGCAGGGCGCGCGGTGACGCGGGCGACATAGTCACGCAGGCGCTCGTGACCGTCCAGCATGCCCAGCATGCCCGCGAAGGCCAGCACGCAGCCAACCATCACGTCGGCGGCCGAAAAGCGGTCGCCGAACAGATAGGGGCCGACAAGCTCGCCCTCCAGCACCTGGGCGACTGCACGGAAGCGCTCCAGCGTCGCGGCCATGGCAGCTGCAGACTGCTGCTCGGCCGGCTTCAGGCGCTCGACATACACCTCGCCGATCGGCGGTTCCAGAGTCGTCATCGACCAGACCATCCAGCTGAGGTAGCGACCCCGCAGTGGTGAGTCGGGCGGTGGCGCCAGGCCCATGTCGGTGTAGCGGTCGGCCAGGTAGAGCGCGATGGCCACCGACTCGAAGAGCACGGTGTCGCCGTCCTTCAGCGTGGGAACCACGCCGTTGGGGTTGAGCGACAGGTACTCAGTAGTCTTGTGCTCGCGCTGTGCCAGGTCCAGCGTCACCTTCTGCCAGGGCACGCCCAGTTCATCCAGCAGAAAGGCAATGCGCGTCGCGCGCGTCCCGGGGGCGAAGTAGAGTGTGATCGACATGCTCTTCATGCTAGCTCAAGCCCGCCGCAGCGTCGTGCCCCAGTCGCTCACGACACAGCAAGCTGAAACGACAACGCAGGCTCGCAAGCCCACGCCTCCTGCGCGGCAAGCCTAGCCGGCTGGCGTGTACACCTTCGCTGCAGCTCCGGCGTGCTCCAGCGCTGCGGTCGGATCCATCGCCTCAAGAATGTGGAGCTCACTGACCGCACCACTCGCGGCCACGGCCATCTTCAGGCCCAGCACCCGGTCGTAGCTATCCGACTCGGCGATCACCACGATGTCGTACGCCCCACGGCACAAGTCCAAGGAGACAAACTTGACCCCCACGGCCTTGCAGATTTTCTTCACCGCCGCCGCTCGGTCGGTGGGCGCCTGCACCATGCCGGCTATCGCCTTCTGGGTGTAGTTGGCGAGAACGATATAGCGGGTGCTGTTGGCCATGTCTCTTCCTCTTTCTGGCAGTCAAGGGATGAACGTGTCACGGTTCGCGACGATGGAAGTGTCGGATCAACGCGGTGGCATGACAACCGGTGTCTTCACCCTCAGCCCCCGAGTGCGTGAGGACCTTCTCTCTGAGCGGCGGCTACAGGATGGCGACGATGATGTCGACACGCCGGGAAGCCGCCCGCCAGGGACGACTCTTTGTGACCTTGACCGCCGGGCGGCCGACAAGCAGCGGCGGCCATGCGATCCATAGCCGTCGTCGCTGGCTTGGCCGACCGCTCTACATCGCACAGCTACCCGTGGTCGCCTGCGCCTTGCCGGTGCAGCACGCGACGCCAGACGGCTGAGGAATGACCTGCCCCGAGTCAAGGGCGGTTTCGATCCAGGCAGCGATGGCTTCTTCGGCCTGGGCCATGGCCTCTTCCATCGTGTCACCGGCCGAGAAGCATCCAGGCAGGTCAGGCACAACGACGCCGAATGCTTCAGTCTCTGTGCCGGGCTCAATCGCGACGGGGTAACGCATCTTGCTGCAGGGCCGCTATCAGCCGCCGCTGAGCGCCTGCACGATGGCCACGTCGTCGCTGGCCTGCAGCGGCAGTGCCAGGTCGAACCTGGCCAGGCCGTTGACGAAGACGCGCATGTTGGGCCGCAGGCGGTCCAACTCGTCGACCATGCGAAAGCGCAGCCCGGGAAATTGGCGGTCCAGGTCGGCCAGGATCTCGCCCAGCGTCGCGCCGGCCGCCTCGACCCGCCACGCCTTGGTGTAAGAGCGCAGGCTGCTGGGAATCAGGACTCGCATCGACAAGCCCGTCGTCAGGCCAGCGCCGCCACCTCGACGGCATAGATCTCGGGCAGGTGGCGGGCCATGCAGGTCCAGCGGCCGCCTTCGTCACGGCTCTGCCACAGCTCGCCGCTGGTGGTGCCCAGGTACAGGCCCAGCGGGTCGCTCGCGTCGGCGGTCATGGCCTGGCGCTTGACCGTCCACCAGGCCTGCTCGGCCGGCATGCCCGCGTCCTGGCGCGTCCAGGTCTTGCCCGCGTTGCGCGTGACGTACGCCGCCGGGCGGCCCTGCGGGCTGGTGCGCGGCCAGACGTCGGTGCCGTCCATCGGGAAGACCCACGCCGTGTTGTCGTCGCGCGGGTGCACCACCATGTTGAAGCCGACATCGCCCACCTTCTTGGGCATCTTGCTGCCGATGCGCACCCAGGTGTCGCCGGGCCGATCAAGGCGGTAGATGCCACAGTGGTTTTGCTGGTAGAGCCGGTCGGGGTTGCTGGGGCACAGCCGCACCACGTGCGGGTCGTGGCAGGTCAGGTCGGTGGGGTCGAAGCCGCCCACCACTTCCATGCCCTTGACCAGCGTGGCCCAGCTGCGCCCGCCGTCGACAGACTCGTGCACGCCGCCGCCGGACATGCCGAAGTACAGGTGCGCCGGGTCGCGCGGGTCGACGATGATCGAATGCATCTTGGGGCCGTCGGGCGTGCCGTCCTGCACGCTGCCCATCCAAGCGCGGTACTTCGGGTCGTCGTTGATGCCGGAGAACGGCGCCCAGGTGACGCCGCCGTCTTCGCTTCGGAACAGGCCTTGCGGCGAGGTGCCCGCGTACCAGGTGCCCTTTTCGCTGGCGTGGCCCGGTGTGAGCCAGAAGGTGTGGTCCACCGTGCGCTGCGGGGCGCCGCCCTCGACGGGCTTGGCAAAGGCGGGCGGCTTGGCGGCTTCCTTCCAGGTGCGGCCCATGTTGGTTGATCGGAACACGGTGGGCC
This sequence comes from Rubrivivax sp., assembly GCA_031427055.1. GTDB lineage: Bacteria > Pseudomonadota > Gammaproteobacteria > Burkholderiales > Burkholderiaceae_C > Rubrivivax. The sequence continues at coordinate 3,180 of JANPMR010000636.1, read as the reverse complement.
CGAGGTGGCCGGTCTTGGCCGCCGCCAGCAGGGTGCGGCCGTCGCGCGGATCGAGCATCAGGTGGCTGATGGTGTGGCCCAGAAAGTGTGGCCCGTCAGCCCGCCAGGTCTTGCGTTTGGCGTCGCTGTGATACAGCCAGGCACCCTTGCGCGTGGCCACCAGCACGACGAGGCCAGGCGCTGCTGCACTGGGCTTGGCCTTGCGCTTGGCTGTGGGCGTCGCGCCGGGCTTTGCCGTCTTCGCGGCCGGGACGGATCGGGTTGCCATGGGAAGGGTCTCCTGGGGTGATGGGGGCGGGCCAGAAGTTAACGCGCCCCAAGCCTGGATGCAATCGCCAATCACCAGAAGGCCAAACGGACGGCGCGGCCCGCAGTCAAGCGGCATTCTGGGGGCATGAAAACGAACCACACACCTCGTCGATACACCCTGGCGCGCGGCCTGCTGATCGGCCTTCTAGGCTGGATTGGCGCCATGACACCCGCCCTGGCAGACCCGACGGCCGACTCCAGCAGCGGCTTCACCAGCAGCTTTCGCGCCGAGATCAAGACCTTGCCGGCGCAAGCCGGCCAGCACTTCTTGCGCATGACCTACCGCGTGGCCGGCGGCGCCGAGGCCGGCCTGGACAAGCTGGCGCCCGTGGTCGACGGCGTGATTGGCGAGCAATTCAAACGCCTGAAGAGCTTGATCGAGACTGGCCAGGCCAGCTAGGCAGTCGGGCTGCCTGCAAGGGTCGCGACCAGAGACTCAGCGCGACACACCCGCGCCCAGCTTGAAGGCGATCATGGCGCGCAGCTTGCCCGGCAGCACGGGCTTGAGCAGCACATGGAAGTCGTCCGTCGCCGTTTCGTTCTCGTGCCCGCTCAGGCTGCTGCCGGTGATGACGACGGCGGGCAGCCGGCGCTGCGGCCAGTGGGCGCGCAGCGCACGCAGCGCGTCGACGCCGGTGCGGCCGTTGGGCAGCCGGTAGTCGACGAGCAGCAGGTCGGGCGGCGGCTCGGCGCCGCTGGCGAGCGCGGCCTCGACGGCCTCCAGCCCATCAAATGCCCGCACTTCTGCGCCCCAGGCGTGGAGCAGCACCGCCAGGCCGTCGCGTACGGCAGGCTCGTCCTCGACCACCACGATGCGGCGGCCGTCGAGCGTCAGCGCGGGCATGGCGCGGGCGCTCGGGGGCAGCGGTGGCGCGTCTCGCGGTGGCTGGCCGATGGGCAGTTCGATCGCGAACACCGTGCCATGGCCGACGCGCGAACGCACGGCGATCGGTGCCTCCATCAACTGCGCCAGCCGCTGCACGATGGCCAGTCCCAAGCCCAGGCCCTTGCGGTCGTGCGGCTGCAGCGGCCGGGCACCGCGGACCTGGAAAAACTCGTCCCAGATGCGCGGCAGGTTGGCCGCGTCGATGCCGATGCCGCTGTCCCACACCTGCAGCAGCAGATGGCCGCCACGCGGCCGGCAACTGACGAGCACGCCACCGTCTTCGGTGTAGCGGATGGCGTTGGCCAGCAGGTTGCGCAGCACGCGTTCGAGCAGCACCGGGTCGGCCTGCGCCACATGCCGCTCGCCACGAAAGCCCAGCATCAGCCCTTTCTCGAAGGCCACCGGCTCGAAGTGCAGGCGCAGCCGCGCGAACACCTCGCGCAGGCGCACCGGCGCGGGCTTGACCTCGACGCCACCGCTGTCGATGCGCGTGATGTCGAGCAGCTCGCTGAACAGGCCCTCGAGCGCGTCGACCGACTCATTGATGCTGTTGACCAGCGCCGCCACCGCCGGCTCGTGCGTGCGCTGGCGCAGCGCCTCGGCAAACAGGCCCATGGCGTGCAGCGGCTGGCGCAGGTCGTGGCTGGCGGCGGCGAAGAACTGCGTCTTGGCCAGCGTGGCGGCCTCGGCCTCGCGCCGCGCGCGCTCGGCCACCGCGCTCTCGGCGCGCAGCCGCAGCGCCAGGTCGTCGGTGCGGGTCTTGAGGCGGATGGCCTGCGCCAGTGCGTGGCCGTAGCTGCGGCCCATCAGCACCGTGATGCCGAACAGCAGCGTCAGCACCACCGCCAGCTCGAGGTGCCAGGGTTGCGAGTCGTCACTGGCCACACGCGCGATGGTGGGGGCCATCGCCAAGCTCAGAAAGCTCAGCAGCACGCCCTGCTGCGCCGCCAGCAGTTGCACCGAGCCCAGGCAGTACGAGTACACGATGAGCACCAGCGACAACACGTGGTACGGCGTGCCCAGGCCCCAGAACAGCCACACCGCCACGCCCCACAGCGCGCCCTGGGCCAGCACCAGCATGCTCCAGCCCACGCGCCAGCGTTGCTGTGCGGCCGTGTCGGCGCCGCGCCGCATGCGAAAGCGCAGGTGGTGCGCCAGGCGCAAGGCCCACAGCAGCGCAGCGGCGGCAATCCAGGCCAGCAGATGCTGACGCGGCGCCAGCGGCCAAAAGATAGCCCCCAACAGCGCCACGCCGATGAGGCTGGCGGTCAGCGTGCCCGGCGTCTGGACCTGCAGCGCGCGGATCTGGTCGGCGTCGCCACGCGCCACCGCCGTGGGCGGCTCAGACATCAGGTCGGCGTCCGCCGAGTGAAGTAGCCGCCCTGTCCTTGCGTCATCTGGCTTACCGCGAGCACGGCCTGGGTGCGCGAGCTGACGCCCAGCGCGCGCAGCACGGCGGCCACGTGGTCCTTGACGGTCTCGACCGACAGGTTGAGCTGGCGCGCGATGAGCTTGTTGGGCAGGCCCTGCAGCAGCAGCGACAGCACCTCGGTCTGGCGCGGCGTGAGGCCGACGTCCTGCAGCGAGGGCAGCTTTTGATGCGGCTCGGGTTGTGCGCCGGGGCCCAGCACCGTGTCACCCGTGGGCCGCATCACGCTGGGCACGGTGTCGCCGGCCTGGATGCGGTGGCGGCCAAATTCCAGGCCCAGCATCGACGGCGGCACGTACATGGCGCCATCCATCACCATGCGCAGCGCCTCGTGCAGCTCGGCGTGCGACGAGCGCTTGGGCACGAAGCCCATGGCGCCGCTGTCGATGGCACGGATGACGTCGCTGGCGCGGTCGGAGGCCGAGACCACCACCACCGGCACCGCCGGGTGCGCGGCACGAAACTCCACCAGCACATCAAAGCCGTCGGCGTCGCCCAGCGCCAGGTCGAGCAGCACGAGGTCGAAGTCGGGGTCGCCATCGAGCGCCACGCGCGC
>JANPMR010000635.1:0-2313 GCA_031427055.1 Rubrivivax sp. | reverse complement strand
AGCAGGCGCTCGTTGGTGTTGAGCAGCTCAGAGCGCTCGACCTGTTCGCCGGCGATGTAGCTGCTGTCACCCACGTTGGTGATCTGCACGCGGCGCAGCATCTGGCGCACGATGACCTCGATGTGCTTGTCGTTGATCTTCACGCCCTGCAGGCGATAGACGTCCTGCACTTCGTCGACGATGTAACGCGCAAGCTCTTCGATGCCCAGCAGGCGCAGGATGTCCTGCGGGTCGGCGCTGCCGTCCACCACCAGTTCGCCGCGGTTGACCACCTGGCCTTCGTGCACCAGGATGTTCTTCTCCTTGGCCACCAGCTCTTCGTGCACCGTGCCTTCGGGGCTGGTGATCTGCAGGCGGTTCTTGCCCTTGGTCTCCTTGCCGAAGCTGATGGTGCCGGTGATCTCGGCCAAGGTGCCCACGTCCTTCGGTGAACGGGCTTCGAACAGCTCGGCAACACGCGGCAGACCGCCGGTGATGTCGCGTGTCTTCTGGCCTTCCATCGGGATGCGCGCCAGCACTTCGCCGGGCGCCAGGTCCTGGCCGTCGCGCACCTGGATCAGTGCGCCGACCGGGAAGCCGATCGTCACCGCGTGATCGGTGCCGGGGATCTTGACCTCGACGCCCGCGGCGTCCAGCAGCTTGACCTGCGGGCGCACCACCTTGGCCGCGCCGCGACGCTTGGGGTCGATGACGACCAGCGTGGACAGGCCCGTGACCTCGTCCAGCTGCTTGGCCACGGTGACGCCTTCTTCGACGTTCTCGAAGCGCGCCCGGCCGGCAAACTCGGTGATGATGGGCCGCGTCAGCGGGTCCCAGTTGGCCAGCACGGTGCCGGCCTTGACTTGCTGGTCGGCCTTGATGTTGAGCGTGGCGCCGTAGGGCAACTTGTGACGCTCGCGCTCGCGGCCGTGCGGGTCACTGATGACGATCTCGCCGGAACGCGAAATCACGACGAGCACGCCCTTGCTGTTGGTCACGTAGCGCATCGTCGGGTTGAAACCGATGATGCCGTCGCTCTTGGCGTCGATGCTGCTGGCCACCGCCGCACGCGAAGCCGCGCCGCCGATGTGGAAGGTGCGCATCGTGAGCTGCGTGCCCGGCTCGCCGATCGACTGCGCGGCGATCACGCCGATCGCCTCGCCGACGTTGACCTCGCCACCACGACCGAGGTCGCGTCCGTAGCACTTGGCGCAGATGCCAAAGCGCGTGCCGCAGGTCAGTGCGGTGCGTACCTTGACCTCGTCGACGCCTTCGGCCTCGAGCATGTCGATGATGTCTTCGTCCAGCATCTGGCCGGCGCCCAGCATCATCTTCTGCGACTCGGGGTGCAGCACTTCCTCGGCCGTCACGCGGCCCAGGATGCGGTCGCGCAGCGATTCGATGACCTCGCCACCTTCCACCAACGCGCGGCGCTTCATGCCGTTGAGCGTGCCGCAGTCGGTCTCGGTGACCACCAGATCCTGGGTCACATCGACCAGGCGACGCGTCAGGTAGCCTGAGTTAGCCGTCTTCAGCGCCGTGTCCGCCAGGCCCTTGCGGGCGCCGTGGGTCGAGATGAAGTACTGAAGCACGTTCAACCCCTCACGGAAGTTGGCCGTGATGGGCGTCTCGATGATGGAGCCGTCGGGCTTGGCCATCAGGCCGCGCATGCCCGCCAGCTGGCGAATCTGCGCCGCCGAGCCACGGGCCCCCGAGTCGGCCATCATGTAGATGGAATTGAAGGACTCCTGCGTCACTTCCTTGCCGTGGCGATCCTTGACCTTCTCCTTGGAGAGCTGGGCCATCATGACCTTGCCGACCTCGTCACCGGTCTTGCCCCAGATGTCGACGACCTTGTTGTAGCGCTCGCCGGCGGTGACAAGGCCCGAGACGTACTGCTGCTCGATCTCCTTGACTTCCTTCTCGGCGCGCTCGATCAGGCCCGGCTTTTCCTTGGGCACCAGCATGTCGTCGATGGCGATCGAGATGCCGGCACGCGTGGCGAGCTTGAAGCCGGCTTGCAGCAGCTTGTCGGCGAAGATCACCGTTTCCTTCAGGCCGCAGCGCCGGAAGCTGACGTTGATCAGACGCGAGATTTCCTTCTTCTTCAGCGCCTTGTTGATGTTGGCGAAGGGCAGACCCTTGGGCAGGATCTCCGACAACAGCGCACGGCCGACCGTCGTGTCGACGAGTTGCGTGTTGGCGACGAACTCGCCCGTCTCGGCGTTCTTGACCCACTCGGTCAGACGCACGGCGATCTTGGCGGTGACCTCGACCGCGCCGTTGTCCAGCGCGCGCTGCAGCTCCAGCAGGTCGGCAAAGATCATGCCTTCG
>JANPMR010000634.1:0-2144 GCA_031427055.1 Rubrivivax sp. | reverse complement strand
GCGCACTCGTCGTCGCTGAGCAGGCCGCCGAAGACGATGACGCGCGGGTGCCGCAGGGTGGTCAGCAGGCGCACCTCGCGGCCTTCGACCTGCAGCAGCGTGGGCGCGCTCTCCAGGGCCGGCTCGGGCACGCTCGCAGCGATCGGCACGGTGGCGGCCGCAGCCGGCTCCGCCGCGCCGGGATCGGCAAGGCGGTCGCGCAGCGTCTGCTGCATGGCCGCCATGGCGACGTCTTCGTCCCAGCCGCTGGTGCGCATGGCGGCCAGCACGTCGGCCGGACTGCAGCCCGCCAGGGCCTGGTTGATGATCCATTGCCGCAGCTCTGGGGTGATGGCTTGAGGGGATGCAACCATAGGCGTATTTTGGCAGCCTGCGGCCGGGGCGGTCAGGCCGAGCGGGCGGGGCGGCGGAACACCCGCTTGTCGGCCGTCGACACCTCGCGCGCCAGCGCGTAGCCCTCGGCGCAGAAGTCTTCCAACTGCTCGGGCCGCGTCGCGCGGCGCTCGATGGCATGACGCACCATCATCCCGCGCGCCTTCTTGGCGAAGAAGCTGATGATCTTGAAGCTGCCATCGGCGTCGCCTTCCTCGAAAGCGCAGTCCACCACGCGTGCGCGCAGGGCGCTGCGCCGCGCCACGCGGGCGTACTCGATCGACGCCAGGTTGACGATCACCGGCTCGGCCTGCCCCGCCTGCTGCTCATTGAGGTGCTTGGCCACGCGGTCGCCCCAGAAGGCATACAGATCCTTGCCGCGCCGCGTCTTGAGCGCCGTGCCCATCTCCAGGCGATACGGTTGCAGCCAGTCCAGCGGCCGCAGTGCACCGTACAGGCCCGACAGGATCACCACATGATCTTGCGTCCAGCGCAGATCGGCCGCGCTCAGCGTCGGCGCCTGCAAGCCGTCGTAGACATCGCCATCAAAGGCCAGCACGGCGGGTTTGCTGTTGTCGGCCGTCGCCTGCGGCACCCACGCCGCGTAGCGCGCGGCGTTGAGCGCGACGAGTTTGTCGGACAGGCCCATCAGCTCGCCGATCTGCCGCGGCGACTTCTTGCGCAGCGCAGCGATCAGCAGCGCCGCCTGGTCCGAGAACAAAGGCTCGGTGGCCTGCGCCAGCACGGCCGGCGGCACCGGCGTGTCGTAGTCCAACGTCTTGGCGGGCGAGATGAGCAGCAGCATTGGGGGGTCGGGTAGGTCGGTTCAGTCAGCGGACGATTCTGGATGCACCGCCGACCCCAACGCCGCTTGCCAGGTGCGCAGCGGGATGTGGTGCGTCAGGCGGTGCAAGCAGCAGTCGATGAGCGCCGCGTGCATCTCGTGGCCGACGCCGGCCGCGATGTCGAGCGTGACGTCGCCCTGCAACCCGCCCAGCAGCGCCAGCGCGGCGCGCGAGCCCCCGGCCGGGATCACGCGGTCGTCCGCGCCATGAAACAGATGCAGCGTGGTGTGGCGTGGCGCCGCCGCGGGCGGCACCACAAAGCGGCCACCAAACGCAAGCACGCGCCCGGCAATGCCGTCGTGCTGGGTGGCCAGCGCCAGCGACAGGATGGCGCCCTGCGAAAACCCGCCCAGGGCGGTCGCCGCCGGCCCCACACCCAGCCGCTGCTGCTGCGCCAGCACCCAGTCGTGAAGCACGGGCAGCACCGTCGCGACCCGCGTGACCCAGACCTCGGGCGTGAGGTCGCGGATGGAGTACCACTGCCGCGCGTGTTCGCCGCGGTCAAACGGCAGCGGGCCGTCCGGCGCCAGCACCGCCGCTTGCGGGAATTTGGATCGCAGTGCCTGCGCCAGCGGCGCCATCGACCGCCCGTCGGCGCCCCAGCCGTGCAGCAGCAGAATCAGCTGCTGCGGCGCCCCGGTATCGGGCAGCCATTCGATGGGAAGTTGCATGGGCCTGGATTGTCGCTGGCAAGGCCCTGTTGCCGCACGGGCAGGGTGAATGCAGGGGACCGCTGATGGCACGTTGCTGACGTTCGGTGTGGCTGCTTTGCTTGCGTGGATTGGCGCGAGCAAAGGTGGGCCCGGGCGGGCTGGGTCGCTTCGATGAGGCGGTCGGCGCTGCGCGCCGACTGCCTTCCGGTGCGCGGTCTCGTGGCCCAGCCGCGTAACTCGCTCCGCGCCCTGCGGGCGCTGCGCTCAGACAGAC
>JANPMR010000633.1:0-1853 GCA_031427055.1 Rubrivivax sp. | reverse complement strand
GCATCGGCGGCGGGTGCGTCGCTGGCCGCGGTGGCGGCGGTGGCGGGCACGGCCGGCTCGTCCTTGATGACGCGGGTGTAAGGCGCCAGGATCTGCACCAGTTGCCCGTAGACCTTGGGGTTGCCGGCCACCACTTCGCGCTGGTAGAGGTAGTCGCTGTCGCCGGTGAAGTTGCCGATCAGGCCGCCGGCCTCGGTGATCATCAGCGAGCCGGCGGCGGCGTCCCAGGGCTGCAGGCCGGTCTCGAAAAAGCCGTCGTAGTAGCCCGCGGCCACGTAGCACAGGTCGAGCGCGGCAGCACCCGGGCGGCGCAGGCCGGCGCAGCTTTGCATCACCTCTTCGAACATCTTCACGTAGCGTTTGAAGTTGTCGCCCTTGCGGAAGGGAAAACCGGTGCCGATGAGCGCGTCGCCCAAGCGCGTGCGCTTGGACACGCGCAGCCGGCGGTCATTGAGAAACGCGCCGCGGCCCTTGCTGGCAAAGAACAGGTCGTTGCGCGTCGGGTCATAGACCACGGCCTGCTGCACCTGGCCGCGGTGCGCCAGCGCGATCGACACCGCGTAGACCGGGAAGCCGTGCAGGAAGTTGGTGGTGCCATCCAGCGGGTCGATGATCCAGACGTACTCGCTGTCGCGCGCACCGTGTTCGCGGCCGGATTCTTCGGCCAGGATGCCGTGGCCGGGGTAGGCCTCGAGCAGGGTGCGGATGATGATGTCTTCGGCCGCGCGGTCGACCTCGGAGACGTAGTCGTTGGGCCCCTTGCTGCCGACCTTGAGCACCTCGAGGTCGAGCGCGGCGCGGTTGATGATCGCCCCCGCCGAGCGGGCCGCCTTGATGGCGATGTTGAGCATGGGGTGGAGCGCTTGCGACATGGGTGTCCTGCGAGGTGTGAGGGCGACGACGGCGGTTAAAGAGCGGGCCGGCGACGACAATCGCCGCGAGCAACCCGCCATTTTAGCGTCCATGACCCCCGAGAGCAGCCCCGGCCAGACCGACACGACCCGCTTCGTGCTGGTGGGCACGAGCCACGCCGGCAACGTGGGCGCGGCCGCGCGGGCGATGAAGGTGATGGGCTTCACCGACCTGGTGTTGGTGCGCCCGCGCTGGGCCGACGTGCTGACCCGAGCCGAGGCCGTGGCGATGGCCAGCGGCGCCACGGATGTGCTGGCCGCGGCGCGTGTCGTCGACACGCTGGCGCAGGCGCTGGTGGGCATCACCCACGCCTGCGCCACGGCGATGACGCCGCGCGACTTCGGCCCGCCCACGGTGGCGCCACGTGCGCACTTCGGCCCGCTGGCGGCCAGCGCACATCGCGTGGCCTTCGTGTTTGGCCCCGAGCGCACGGGGCTGGACAACGACGACGTCTATGGCTGCCATGTTTGCCTGAGCATCCCTGCGCGCCCGGACTACGGCTCGCTCAATCTGGCGCAGGCCGTGCAGATCATCGCCTACGACTGGCGCCAGGCGCTGGGCGGCTACGCGGTGACGGCGCGCACGCCTGATGTGCGTCTGGCCGATGGCGGCGCCATCGAAGGCCTGCTGACGCACTGGCGGCAGACCTTGATCGAGATCGGATTTCTCGACCCCGCCGCGCCGAAGAAGCTGATGCCGCGCCTGAACCAGTTGCTCAACCGCGCCGAGCTGACGCAGGAAGAGGTGCACATCCTGCGCGGCATCGCGCGCGCCGTGGCCAAGCGGCCACGTGGCGAGCAGGATTGATGGCGAGCAGGATTGAGACACCGCCGTTAAACTGAGTCCATGTTTGCCCGCCTTCGCGAAGACATCGCCTGCATCTTGGAGCGCGACCCGGCCGCGCGCTCGGTGTTCGAGGTGCTCACCTGCTATCCAGGCCT
>JANPMR010000632.1:0-2675 GCA_031427055.1 Rubrivivax sp. | reverse complement strand
CGCGGCCACCACCACCACGCCGTCGTGCACGTGCAGCGCGCCGAGCCGGCCGCCGCCGCGCTGGCCGCGCAGCTGGGCGTCAGGCCCGGCAGCGAGGTCTTCCACACCCTCATCGTTCACTTCGACAACGGCGTGCCGCTGCAGTGCGAAGACCGCTATGTCAACCCCGCCTGCGCGCCGCGTTACCTGCAGGCCGACTTCACGCGCACCACGCCCACCCACGAGCTGTTCGAGACCACCGCGTTGTGGCGCGCGCAGTACTCGATAGAGGCCGCGCGTCCCACCGCGCAAGAGGCGCAGTTGCTTGGCCTGGCCGCCGACGAGCCCTGCCTGGTGGTGGTGCGCCGCACCTTCACACGCCAGGCGCCCATCACCATTGCGCGCCTTGTTCACCCGGGCCAGCTCTACGCCCTGCACGGGGAGTTCCAGCCGTGAGCCGTTCGCCGATGCAGACCGTGCTCCTGGCCGACGTGCCCCCGCAACCCTGGCGCAATGGCGGCGGTGTCACGCGCGACCTGCTGGCCTGGCCGGGCGCCGATTGGCAATGCCGCATCAGCGTCGCCGACGTGTCACGCGACGGCCCCTTCAGCGCCTACCCCGGCATCGAGCGCTGGTTTGCCGTGGTGCAGGGCGCGGGCGTGGTGCTGCACTTTGGCGACGACGACCGCCGCATGGCACAAGAGTCACCGCCGCTGTGCTTTGACGGCGCACAGGCGCCCGACTGCACGCTGATCGACGGCGCCACGCTCGACCTCAACCTGCTGTGCCGAGGCGACGCCGGCCGCGGCGAGATGCGCGCCGTCGAAGCCGGCCAGCCGTGGCGCAGCACGGCGCCACTGCGCGCGGTGTTCACGGTGCACGCGGCCGAGTTGCGGGTCGACGGCGTGCCCGTGGCCGCGCTGCCTGCATTGACACTGGCCTGGCAGCAGGCGGCCGCCGATGAGACCTGGGAGCTGGTCGCGGATGAGTCCGTCACCCGCGCCTGGTGGCTGTCCTTCACCCCGCATCACACATGACCATCACCCTGTGGCGCCACGCGCGCCTGGCCACGATGCAGCCCGATACGCCCTGGGGCTGGATCGAGCACGGCGCGCTGTTGACCGAGGGCGACACGCTGCGCTGGGTAGGTGCCGATGCCGACCTGCCCGCCGGTCTGACGCCCGACACCGAGCACGACCTGGCCGGCGCGCTCGTCACGCCCGGCCTCGTCGACGCGCACACCCACCTCGTCTATGGCGGCGACCGCGCGGCCGAATTCGAGCTGCGCCTGCAAGGCGCCAGCTACGAAGAGATTGCGCGCGCCGGCGGCGGCATCCGCTCCACCGTGGCGGCCACGCGCGCGGCCAGCGACGCGCAGCTCTTCGACGCTGCCGCGGCGCGCGCCCGCGTGCTGATGCAAGAGGGCGTGACGACGCTGGAGATCAAGTCCGGCTACGGCCTGAACGCAGAGCACGAAGCGCGCTGCCTGGCCGTGGCGCGCCGCCTGGGCCGCGAGCTGCCGCTCACTGTGCGTACCACGTCGCTCGCCGTGCACGCGCTGCCGCCCGAATACACCGGCCGCGCCGACGACTACATCGCTGACGCTTGCGTTTGGCTGCATGACCAACATGCTCGCGGCCTGGTCGACGCGGTGGACGCCTTCTGCGACACCATCGGCTTCACGCCGGCGCAGACCGAGCGCATCTTCGGCGCCGCGCAGGCTTTAGGCCTGCCGGTCAAGTTGCACGCCGAGCAGTTGAGCGACCAGGGCGGCGCCGCGCTGGCGGCGCGATTTGGCGCGCTCAGCGCCGACCATCTCGAGCACCTCTCGGCCGCCGGCATCGCCGCCATGAGAGGCGCCGGCACGGTGGCCGTGCTGCTGCCCGGCGCCTACTACTTCTTGCGTGAGACGAAGTTGCCGCCTGTGCAGGCGCTGCGCGAGGCCGGTGTGCCCGTTGCCATCGCCACCGACCACAACCCGGGCTCGTCGCCGGTGCTCAGCCTGCTTCTCATGATCAACATGGCCTGCACGCTGTTTCGCCTGACGCCAGAAGAAGCCTGGCGCGGCGTCACGCAGCATGCGGCACGGGCCCTGGGTCTGTCCGACCGCGGCACCCTGGCCAGCGGGCAGCGCGCCGACTTCGCGGTGTGGGACGCAGAACACCCGCGCGAGATGGCTTACCGTTTCGGCCACAACCCCTGCTTGCGCGTCGTCTGCGGCGGCGTCGAGCGGCACTGACGAGAACGCTGATGAGCCACGACATCTACACCCTGCACCGCGGCCGCACGCCGCTGCTCATCAGCATCCCGCATGCCGGCACGCAGATCCCGCCGCGCCAGCGCGTGCACTACACCGAGCGCGCGCTGCAGGTCGAAGACACCGACTGGCACCTCGATCGCCTGTACGCGTTTGCCAAGAACCTTGGCGCGTCGATGCTCGTGCCGCAGCACAGCCGCTACCTCATCGACCTGAATCGGCCGAGCGAAAACACGCCGATGTACGCCGGCCAGAACAACACCGAGCTCTGCCCGACGCGCCACTTCACCGGCGAGCCGATCTACCGCGACGGCCAGGCGCCCGATGGGGCCGAGATCCGCCGCCGCGTGGCCGTGTACTGGCAGCCCTATCACGACGCCCTGCGCGACGAACTGGCGCGGCTGAAGTCGGCGCACGGGCACGCGCTGCTGTTCGACGC
>JANPMR010000631.1:0-1525 GCA_031427055.1 Rubrivivax sp. | reverse complement strand
CGCGCAGTCCTCGCTGACTTCGATCAGGCTGCTGCGCTTGACGAAGTCGTATACACCCAGCGGCGACGAGAAGCGCGCCGTGCACGCTGTCGGCAGCACATGGTTGGGCCCGGCACAGTAATCGCCCAGGCTCTCGCTGGTGAAGGCGCCCAGGAAGATCGCCCCGGCGTGGCGCAGCAGCGGCTCCCAGCGGCCGGGCTCGCGGGCGCTGACTTCCAGGTGTTCGGGCGCGACGCGGTTGCTGATCTCGCAGGCCTCTTCCATGCTGCGCGTGAGGATCAGCGCGCCGCGGCCTTCCAGGCTGGCGCGGATGACGTCGCGGCGCGGCATGCCCGGCAGCAGGCGATCCATGGCCTCTTGCACCGCAGCGATGTAGGCAGCGTCGGGGCACAGCAGGATGCTTTGCGCCAGCTCGTCGTGCTCGGCCTGGCTGAAGAGATCCATCGCCACCCAGTCGGCTGGCGTGCTGCCATCGGCCAGCACCAGGATCTCGCTCGGGCCGGCGATCATGTCGATGCCGACCTGGCCGAAGACGCGCCGCTTGGCGCTGGCCACATAGGCGTTGCCCGGGCCGGTGATCTTGTCCACGCGCGGCACCGTGGCCGTGCCGTAGGCCAGCGCGGCCACAGCCTGCGCACCGCCCAGCGTGAAGACGCGGTGCACGCCGGATACGTGCGCCGCCGCCAGAACGAGCGCATTGCGCTCACCTTGCGAGTCCTTGTTCGAGCCGTCCCTGCGGGCCGGCGTGGGCACCACCATCACGATTTCACCGACACCCGCCACTTGCGCGGGAACAGCGTTCATCAGCACGCTGCTCGGATAGGCCGCCTTGCCGCCGGGCACGTAGATGCCCACGCGGTCCAGCGGCGTGACCTTCTGGCCCAGCAGCGTGCCGTCGCGGTCGCGGTAGCGCCAGCTGCGGCTGCTGGCGTCAAGCTGGCGCTGATGAAAGTCGCGCACGCGCGCGGCGGCCGCCAGCAGCGCTGCGCGTTGCGCCGGCGTGATGGCGTCGAAGGCGGCGCGCAACTCGGCGGCGCCAATCTCCAGATCGGCCATAGCCGCCGCATGCACGCCGTCGAGCCGCGCCGTCAGCTCCAGCAAGGCCGCGTCGCCACGCGCGCGCACGTCGTCGATGATCGCGGCCACGCGGCCCTCGATGGCCGCATCGGTATCGGCCGACCAGTGCTTCAGGCCGGCGAACTCGGCCTCGAAGTCGGCCTGCGCGGTGCTGAGGTGGCGGATGGCGACGCTCATGCGGCCTTCTCCACCGCCGCCTCGAAGGCGTCGATCAAGGCGCGCAGCGGCTCTCGCTTGAGCTTGAGCGCCGCCGGGTTGACCACCAGACGCGAGCTGATGTCCATGATCCGCTCGACCTCGACCAGGTGGTTGGCCTTGAGCGTGCTGCCGGTGCTGACGAGATCGACGATGGCGTCGGCCAGCCCGGTGAGCGGCGCCAGCTCCATCGAGCCGTAGAGCTTGATGAGGTCGACGTGCACGCCCTTGGTGGCGAAGTGCTGGCGCGCCA
>JANPMR010000630.1:0-2361 GCA_031427055.1 Rubrivivax sp. | reverse complement strand
GTGATCACCCAGCCCTTGCTGGCGTTGTACCAACTCAGGCGCGGCCGCGGGCTGACGCCGGCCGTGCTGGCCATGTTGAGCACCACGCCGCGGATGCCGCCCGCGCCCGGCGCCCGCGCCTTGAAGTGCGGCACCACCTCGCGCATGGCCAGGTAGATGGCCTTCATGTTGATGGCCACGATGCGGTCGAAGTCGGCCTCGCTCACGTCCTCGAGCGCCTGCGGCAGGTGGGTGACGCCGGCGTTGTTGACGAGGATGTCCAGGCGGCCGAAATGCAGCTCTGCGGCCTCGATCATCACGCGCACATCGGTGGCGTTGGCGACGTCCACGCGCAGCGCACGCGCCGCCGGGCCCAGCGCGGCGGCGACGTCGAGCGCCGCCTGCAGGTTGATGTCGGCCACCACCACTTGCGCGCCCTCGGCGACAAACTTGGCGCAGATGCCGGCGCCAAAGCCCGAGCCCCCACCGGTGACGATGGCAACCTTGTCCTTGAGTCTCATGGCGGCGTCTCCAGCAGGTTGACGAAGGGCTTGTGGTTCTTCCATCGGTAGGTCTCGAAGTCGCGCATGTCGGTCGACAGGATGCGGCCGTGGCCCAGGTGTTCGGCCAGCAGCACCAGCGAGGCGTCGGCCAGGTCCATGGGCAGGTTTGCGTACTTCGCCATCAGCACCGGAATGCGGCCCAGGGCCGCAGCCGGCGGCGACCAGATGAGCAGATTTCCCTCGGCGGCGTCTTGCACCAACGCGATGGCGATGCCCGGGTTCAGACGCGTGGCGATGATGTGGCAGGCCTCGGTCAGCACGGGCCAGGTCGAGACCCAGCCTTCAAGTTGGGTCGGCACGCAAGACACGGCCCGCGTGTGCCAGCGATCACGAACGTCGGCCAGTGCGATGAAGTAGCCGGCATCGACCGCGATCATCTCGGCGTGAGGCCGTGCTTGGTGGCAAGCGACTCGGCGAGCACTTGCTTGTAGTTCGTTGCCAGGTCGCTGCGCCCGCTGTCGCCCTGGCCAACCAGGGCCAGGAACTTCATCGGTGGACGCTGCTGCGCCTTGATCTCGACGTAGTAGCGCGCCAAGCTCTCGCGCACCACGTGGCTCACGCTTTGGCCTGTGGTGGCGGTGATGTATTCGATCTGGCGCTGGGTGTCTTCGTCGAGACGGGCGTTGATGCGCATGGCGGGCTTTCTTTGGCTCTCTGTCTGACAATGTATGACAACACGCGCCGCCCGTCAATCGTGCTTGATCGCTACTGTCTTGAGCACCGAGAAGCCATACAGCGCCTCGAAGCCCTTCTCGCGCCCATGGCCCGAGTGCTTGACGCCGCCAAAGGGCAGCTCGATGCCGCCGCCCGCGCCGTAGTTGTTGATGAAGACCTGGCCGCATTGCAGCTTGCGCGCCAGACGCAGCGCGCGGCTGCCGTCGCGCGTCCACACCCCGGCCACCAGTCCGAAGGCCGTGCCGTTGGCGATGCGCAGTGCCTCGGCCTCGTCGTCGAACGGGATCAGTGCTTGCACCGGGCCGAAGATCTCTTCCTGCGCAATGCGGTGCGCCGGATTGACGTCGGCCACCAGCGTGGGCGCCACGTAGCAGCCGCCGGGCGGCAGGCCGGCTGGCAGCGGCGCCTGCGCGGCGATGTGCAAGCCGCTGTCATGCACCAGGCTCAGGTAGCCCAGCACGATCTCCTGCTGGCGGGCCGAGATCAACGGCCCGACGTCGGGATCGTCCAGCGCCGGCCCCACGCGCAGCGCGCGGTAGCGCACGGCCATGCGCTGCATCACCGTCTCGAAGGCCGGCCGCTGCACCAGGATGCGCGACGCCGCCGAGCAGGTCTGCCCGGCGTTCTGGATGCCGGCGTTGACCAGAAACGGCAGCGCGGCGTCGAGGTCGGCATCGGCAAACACCAGCTGCGGGCTCTTGCCGCCCAGCTCCAGCGTCACCGGCACCGCGTTCTTCGCCGCTGCGGCCTGGATCAGCGCGCCCACCGCCACCGAGCCGGTGAACGAAATGTGCCGCACGCCCGGGTGCGCAGCCAAGGCTGCGCCGGCTTCCTCGCCCAGCCCCGGCACGACATTGAGCGCACCCGCCGGCAGCCCGGCCTGCTGCGCGATGCGCGCGAAGGCCAGCGCCGTCAGGCAGGCCTCTTCGGCCGGCTTGAGCACGCAGGCGTTGCCCATGGCCAGCGCCGCGCCAACGCTGCGGCCGATGATCTGCATCGGGTAGTTCCAGGGCACGATGTGCGCCGTCACGCCATGCGGCTCGCGCAGCGTGAATGCGGTGTAGCCGTTGGCGAAAGGGATCGTCTCGCCGTGCACCTTGTCGGCGGCGCCGCCGTAGAACTCGAGATAGCGCGCCAGCGCCAC
>JANPMR010000629.1:0-2504 GCA_031427055.1 Rubrivivax sp. | reverse complement strand
CAGGGCGCGCAGCTCGGCTTCGCGGGCCGGGCTGATGACGATATCGCCCACCGGCAATTCCAGCGTATGTTCCTTGAAGCGGTCCAGGCGCGGGAAGGGGTTCAGCGCGATGAACTCACCGTCCACGCGCAGGTGGCTGTGACCGCGCGCCTTGGCCCACTTTGCAAGATCGGTGTAGACGCCCTTGCGGTTGATCACCAGCGGCGCCAGCAGGCCGACATGCTGGCCGGCATGGTCGCGCAGCAGTTGCGCGGCGATGCTCTCGGCGCTTTGCGCCTTCACCGGCGCGCCGTCCTTGATGCAGTGTTGCAGGCCCAGCTTCACCCACAGCAGGCGCAGGAAATGCCAGACCTCCGTGGTGGTGGCGACCGTGCTCTTGCGGCCGCCGCGGCTCAGGCGCTGCTCGATGGCGACGGTGGGCGGGATGCCGTAGACCGCATCCACCTCCGGCCGGCCCGCCGGCTGCACGATGCTGCGTGCATAGGCATTCAGGCTTTCCAGGTAGCGCCGCTGCCCTTCGTTGAACAGGATGTCGAAGGCCAGCGTGCTCTTGCCGGAACCGCTGACGCCGGTGACGACATTGAACTTTCCACGCGGGATGTCCACGCTCAGGCTCTTCAGGTTGTGTTCCTTGGCGTTGACGATGCGGATGGCCTCGTCCCCCGCCTGGCGCGCCTGGCGCGCCGCGCGCAAGACGGTCTGCAGCGCGCGGCCTTCCTCGGCCTTCGGCGTGCCGAAGCCCAGGGCCTGGGCGTAGTCGCGCAGCGCGGCACCCGTGTGCGAGCTGCCATGCGCCATCAGGTCTTCGGGCGTGCCGGTGCAGACAATCTCGCCGCCGGCTTCGCCGCCTTCGGGGCCGAGGTCGACGATCCAGTCAGCGGCGCGGATGACGTCCAGGTTGTGCTCGATCACGAGCAGCGAATGGCCGCTGTCCATCAGCTTGCGCAGCGCGCGCATCAGCTTGGCGATGTCGTCGAAGTGCAGGCCGGTGGTGGGCTCGTCGAACAGGAACAGCGTGCCGCGTTTGGCCACCGCCTGGCGCGGGTTGGACGCAGCTTCGGCCAGGAAGCCGGCCAGCTTCAGCCGCTGCGCCTCGCCGCCGCTGAGCGTGGGCACCGGCTGGCCCAGGCGCACGTAGTCCAGGCCGACGTCGATGATGGGCTGCAGCCGCGCCACCACCTCACGGTCACTCTGGAACCAGTGTGCAGCCTCGGCGACGGTGAGGTCCAGCACGTCGGCGATGGAGAGCTGCATCGGCCCTCGAAGCACCTTCACGTCCAGGATCTCGGGGCGGTAGCGGCGGCCGTCACAGTCAGGGCAGCGCAGGTAGACGTCGCTGAGGAACTGCATCTCCACATGTTCGAAGCCCGAACCGCCGCAGGTCGGGCAGCGGCCGTCGCCGGCATTGAAGCTGAAGGTGCCGGCGCTGTAGCTGCGCTCGCGCGCCAGCGCTGCGTCGGCGAAGATCTTGCGCAGTTCGTCGAAGGCGCCTACATAGCTGGCCGGGTTGCTGCGCGCGGTCTTGCCGATCGGGCTCTGGTCGACGAAAACGGCGTCGGACAGGAAGTCGGCGCCCAACAAACGATCGAAGGCACCGGGTGCTTCAGTCGCCTTGCCGAAGTGGCGCGCCAGCGCCGGATACAGCACGTCCTGGATCAGCGTGCTCTTGCCCGAGCCGCTGACACCGGTGACGACCACCAGCCGCTGCAGCGGCAAGGCCACCGAGACGTTCTGCAGGTTGTGGTCGCGTGCGCCTTCGAGCAGCAGCTTGGGCGTGGCCTCGTTCACCAGCCGGCGAAAGCCGCTGCTGACCTGCTTGCGGCCGCCCAGATAGGCGCCGGTCAGCGTATCGGCCTGACGCGCTTCCTCGGGCAAACCGTCGAAGACGATGCGGCCGCCGCGCTCACCGGGGCCAGGGCCCATGTCGATCAGGCGGTCAGCGGCGAGCATCACGGCCGGGTCATGCTCCACCACCACCAGCGTGTTGCCGGCGTCGCGCAAACGGTGCATGGCCTGCACGATGCGATTCATGTCGCGCGGGTGCAGGCCGATGCTGGGCTCGTCGAGCACGAACATCGTGTTGACAAGGCTGGTGCCGAGCGCGGTGGTGAGGTTGATGCGCTGCACCTCGCCGCCGCTGAGCGTGCGGCTTTGGCGGTCCAGCGTCAGGTAGCCCAGGCCGACGTCGCAGAGGTACTTCAGCCGCGTGCGCACTTCGTCGAGCAGCAGCTTCAGCGCCTCGTCGAGCAACAACGAAGGCAGCGTCAAGCCGTCGAAGAACCGGCGCAGACGTTCTATGGACAACTGCATCAGGTCGTGCAGGTTCAGGCCCGGCAGCGCTTCGAGCTGTTCGCGCGACCAGCCGGCGCCGACGGGCAGATAGCGCCGGCTCGCTGGCAGCACACTTTCGGCGTCAGCCTTCGCACCCATGCGCCACAACAGCGATTCCAGCTTCAGCCGTGCACCGCCGCAACTGCCGCACGGCGTGTAGCTGCGGTACTTGG
>JANPMR010000628.1:0-5624 GCA_031427055.1 Rubrivivax sp. | reverse complement strand
CCTTCAATCACTGGCGTAAGCGCTTGCGAATGTGCAAGCGCTGCTGCAGCCGGTCGAGCTGCTGGCCAGGCCTCACACCAGCAGGCACGCCGCGAGCGTGGCCGCGCAGCACCGCCTGGTGGCCACGTCGGTGGCGATCCTGAGCCGCTGCAGCCGGTCGAGCTGCTGGCCAGGCCTCACACCAGCAGGCACGCCGCGAGCGTGGCTGCGCAGCACCGCCTGGTGGCCGCGCCGCGAGGCCTTCTGATCCGTTGGTTTCGGTCTTTTCACCTTGTGGCTTTCAGAGTATCGTTGAGTGGCGCGGAGCCTCAATCGTCCCTCTTAATCCGTTGGTCGGCAGTTCGAGCCTGCCAGGGCCTACCAGTAGTACGACGAAGGGGTTTGGCAGCGATGCCAGACCCCTTTCGTTCGTCTGGGGTGCTTTGGGGTGGTCCCGGCGACCGCTTGTTCCCAACGCAGCAGCTGCCACCACGGAACTTCGTTTGCTTGTGTGCGGCACGAGACAGACGCCCCCAGCATCGCATGCGATCCTCTCAGCTGACTCAATCACAGGAGCGCGGCCAGCGCAGTCATGCAGCGCCGCAGGTTCCAAAATGCTTGCACCATCGACTTGCCTGCGACCGACGTCCTCTGCCCCGTGGGCAGGCGCTAACTGCCTGCTGACGAAGACGGGCGAGCAGCCATCTCCCTTCAATGCGGGCCGGGGACTTCTTGCCATGCCCTTCGACGCCCTGCGGTTTCAGTACGCCAGCGCGGTAGTGGCCGGTCTGGCCCGGCGATCCATCGTCGCTTCGGGCAAGTTGGAGCGGGCGCTTGATGCAGTGGAGAAGCTCACCCTGGGGCCGCTCGCCCGGCAGCGGTAGCCCGGCGCAGACGGACAGCGACCGCAAGAGTCGGCGCGCAAGGCCCGCCTGGCATCTGCTTTCGTCGCAGCGTCGGTCCACACAGTGCCAAACAAAATCTGGATTCGCCAGCAGTGGCAACTGATCGAGGCGGCCGTCAGTGCCTGGGTGGACGACTACGCCCCGAGCATGGGCGCCGCCCTGTCCTACTACACGCTCTTCTCGCTCGCTCCGCTGCTCATCATCGTGATCGCGGTGGCGGGAATGGTGTTCGGGCAAGACGCGGCGCAAGGCGAGATCGTCGCCCAGTTGCGCGGCATCATGGGTGACGAGGGCGCGCGGGCCGTAGAAGGACTGCTCAAGACCGTGCGCGAGCCGGCCAAGGGTGTGGTCGCGACGATCGCCGGCATCGCCATCTTGCTGCTGGGAGCGACCGCGATCTTTGGCGAGTTGCAAAGCGCGCTGGACCGCATCTGGCGCGTGCCGGCGCTGAAGAAGTCCGGGCTCTGGCACCTGTTGCGCACGCGTGCATTGTCGTTCGGGCTGGTGCTCGGCCTGGGCTTCCTGCTGGTCGTATCGCTGGTCGCCAGTGCAGCGCTGGCGGCCTTGGGCAAGTGGTGGGGCGCTTGGTTCGAAGGCTGGGGCGTGGTCCTCGAGATCCTCAACTTCGTGATCTCGTTCGGCATCTTCACGCTCCTCTTCGCAACCATCTACAAGGTCATGCCGCGCGCACGGATTTCCTGGCGCGACGTCTGGACCGGCGGCGCGGTGACGGCGTTGCTGTTTACCGTCGGCAAGGTGCTGATCGGCCTGTATCTGGGCAAAAGCAGTCTGGCCTCGGGATTCGGCGCGGCAGGCTCATTTGTGGTGCTGCTGGCATGGGTCTACTACTCCGCGCAGATCTTCCTGCTGGGGGCGGAGTACACCTGGGTCTACGCCAATCGGCATGGATCGCGGGTGCAGCAGGCTGCGCCTGGCGAGGCGCCCGCGGTGCCGGCCCGCAGCGCCGAGCAAGGGCCATGAACGAGGCCTTGACACTCAGTGGAGAGCGGCGGGCGCGGAGGCGGGCGTGTCTGGCGGCTTCGCCGTGGGCGCAGCGACAGGCGTCACGCGTGGGTGCCGCGCCGCCCAGAGTTGCTCAAGCACGGAAGGCAGATGCTGCATCCCGTAACGCACGACATATGCGAGCACGAGACCTGCGACGGAAGTGGTTGCGGCAATTGCCAGACCATCGGATGAGGGTGCGACCCGCTGCGGTGGCTGGCGGCGTGCAAGCCAGTATCCCAGCAAGCCCGCCGCCCCTGCGACAAACGCCAGCGTGGAAGGCCGCGCGAGAGTCGCCTGCAAAGCAAGCCGCGCACGGCGCACGCCGTCAGTGGTGTCGCGCCTGGATTGCGCGACACGAAGTTCAGCCGCATGAATCGCAGCCAGGGTGGGCGCTCGGGTCATGGTGAGGGTGGTGTGACGAGAGGCCTGCCTGCCACCTGTCGGCGGGTTGCGGAGAAAAGCAGGTCGCGGCTGACGCCGATGCAGACGTAAATCAAGCCGCAACCGGCAAGCAGATTGATCGCAGCGACCGCGATCACCGCCGCGATTGGAGGCAAGCCGAGCGCGACAGCCCACATCGCCAGAGCGGCCATCAGGGCCAGCCATGCCGCAACCATGCAGACAGCCGCCACCAACCCCGACGCCACCATGTACACGAGCGCGAGGCCTGCGCGACGCGCCTCTAGCGACATCAGCTCGAGGAACTCTGAAAGCCCGGCGCGCGCCGACGTGAATGCACCCGACAACTCTTCGAGCGCACCGAGTGCCTGCGGATTCGGCTCGGTCCGAAGGTCGCCCTGTTGCGTCGGCGCGTCCGTGATCGCCGCCACGCTGCCGTTCGCCGCTTCGGCGCTCAGTGTGGACGACGGTGCCACGTGTTGTCCGCTTCGAACGACACCATCAGCGGACGAAGCGGCTGATCAGGAAACCCGCAAGCACGGCCATCCCGACGGACTTCAGCGGGTTGGCTGACACATAGCTGCACGTATCCGACATCAGCTTCTTTTGCGTGGCGTTCAGGCTGTCGCCTTGTCCGGCCAGCCAGTCGGCCGCCGGCGCAACTGCGCTTGCCGCCTGGTCCACCGCCTGGTGGGCCATGGCCGCCGCGCGGTCTATCGTCGGCCTGGCTTTGCGTGCCGCCTCGTCTGCTGCCATGGCAACCGAGTCAACGACGCCGTGAGCACTCGCCGAAGCCTGGCCCAAGTTGCCGTCGAGGTAATTCGCGTTGCCCGAAGGCGAGGGAAGGTTGCCGCGAAGTGTCGTTTCCATTTGCTTGTCCTGTGGCCGAAAAGAGTGGAGGGTTGCCAAGGCAATTCAACGCGGCTTGAGCTGCCGCGCATCGCCAAAGATCAAAACCCGAATGGGGTCTAACTCATCATTCCAATGACCCATCGGCTGATGAGCTTGACCCGTGGTTCAAAAGGCTACGCCAAAGAGCCCATGACCCTCTGTGCGTTGGCGTACGCAGACGGCATGCCAGCTCGGGTGCCGGTGTGGCCGTCCGCTGGCGCTCATTTGCCGTCGCGGTCCGAGTCGCCGGGCGTGGCGCGCTCGACCTTGTCGCTCAGGCGGTTCCAGGCGTCACGTGTGGCGTGCTTGGCGCGGCCCCAATCCAGGCTCGAGCTGCCGCGGGCGCTGTCCCAGTCGCGCGACATGTTGCTCTCGACATCGTCGAAGCTGCGCCCCGGGTACTGGCCGAACGCGTCGACGCCATAACGGTAGGCAGGGCCGTACTCGTCGAAGCCCAGGCCGCCGACGGCATACGGACGGCTCTTGAAGTTGGCCTGCCAGTAGACGTTTTCGGCCGTCGGGTCGATTGCTTCGGCGACGCCTTTGCCGGCCAGGCCGCCGACGATGGCGCCAACAGCAGCGCCGACCACGGTGCCGACGGGACCGACCACGGTGCCGGCGGCAGCACCGGCGGCTGCGCCGCCGAGCGCGGCACCGACGCCTGTGCCGACCGGGTGCGAACCCAGAGCACCGGACAGCGGATCGCGGTTGAGCTTGTCTTTGACGGGGGTATCGGTATGGCTCATGAGAGTGTCCTTAAGCAGTTGGGAACAGGGTCGAGAGTGGTCTGTGGGCCATCGCAGCGGCGCTTGACGGTGAGCAGCAGAGTCGTGTCGCCGAGGCGCTTGGACTGCCCGGTCAGGCCAATCTGCTGGCAAGCGTAGGCGGCGCGGCGGACCGGCGCCATTACTGGACGGCGCACCAGGAGGTACGACAAGACGCCCTGCGCGCGTCGGACATCGCCTACGCGCACATGCCTTCGGCGGCGGCGGGGCCCGCCGCTGGCCGGCAGCCGGCACCCGGTGCTGCGCAAGGGTGACGAGATCGTCCCGCCGCGTCTTCTCCTACTCGGCTTCGCGGTGCCTTCTGGCTGAGTCGCTGCCGAGGTCAAGGTAGGCTTGTCTCAACGACACTCGCAACCGGAGATCACCGTGGGCAAATACGTTCTGGGCTGGATTCTTGGCGTTCCCGCCATCGTGCTCGTCATTGCGTACTTCATCTTGAATTGAAGCCGCAGCCGCTGAAGTGAACCCGTCGCCTGGCTCAAGAAGGCGTCGGGTCGGCGGCGTGAGTTGGGCGTCAGCGTCCGCCGGTCGGCGACTGAACGAATCGCGTCGACGTCCTCCGACGATGACGGCGATCTGGTGCTTGCCGATGGCGTTTCCATTGGACGGTTCGACGCCCGTTGGCCGCCATGGCTGTTGAAGATCATCAACTGGCGCACACCGTGAGGGCCGGCAACACGGGCACCGAACTCGCGAAGTCGGTGCGGTGCATGTCGTGCCAAAAGGCCGTGGGCACAGGCTCATGCTTCATAGGGCAAGTCTGCTGTCGGCGCGGCGGCGGATCAGCACCGCCGTGATGTCGTCGTCCTGCGGCGCCGCGCCGGCATGCGCGCGCACCGCCTGCATCAGACGGCCGGACAGCGCCGCGGGCGTGCCAGCGTGCAGCTCTTGCAACAGGCGCTCAACGCGTGCGCGGCCAAACTGCTCGCCGCCGGCGTTGGCCGCCTCGAAGACACCGTCGGACAACAGCACCAGCCAGTCGCCGGGCTCGAGCGCCAGGTCCACTGCGGGGCGCATGTCCTGCAAGGGCGCCGCGCCCAGCGGAAAGCGGGTGGCGCGGTGCACGGTGCACGCGCCCTGCGTAGCCCGCAAGTGCAGGATCGGCCCCTGGCCGCCGCTGAGAAAGCGCAAGCGGTGCGTGGCCGGGTCGAGCAGGCCGATGAAGGCGGTGACGAAGCGGCCATCGGGCAGCGTTTCGGCCAGGCGGTCGTTGACGCGGCGAAACGCGGGTCGGCGTAGCAGTCGGGCACGTTGATCACGATGCGCTCGCTGGCGCAGGCCCCCACCGGGCCACGGCCGCGCGGCACGCGTAGCTGCCGGATATCGCTGGACACCTCGGCCAGCAGGGTGGGCAGGTCGAAGGGGGCTGCCAGCGCCCGCGTGACAGCCAGCACCGCCTCGAGATCATCGCGCGACAGGCGCGACAGGTCGCGCGGGCTGCTTACGGCTGACGCCAGGGCGGCGGCTGCGTTGGCGTCGGCGTTGGCGCAATCCAGGTCCGGTGTGGCGCGTGGACGAGCCCGATGCTGATCCACACGGCGACGCTGAAGTACATCGACATCCACACCGCCTCGGAGCGCCAGTCTTCCCAGCGGTGCGACACCACCCAGCGGCTGGAGGCGTCGGCAAGGCCCTGCGTGAGGTCGAAGTAGTGCCGGCC
>JANPMR010000627.1:0-3063 GCA_031427055.1 Rubrivivax sp. | reverse complement strand
CCGGGCCCGCCGCGCGTGCTGCGTCTGCTGTGGTTGCCAGGCCCCGATGTGCCGCACTTGCGCCTCTTGGATGCCGACGTCGTCGCCCTGGACGCGCCGCTGACCCTGGCCCGCAGCGAGCAGGGCGACGAGCTGCAACTGTTGCCGCTGCCGCCCGCTCTGCGCCCCGGCGCGCCGCCTGCGCCGGCATGTCCTTGGTGGCGCCGCTGGTGGCCGCCCGCCGACGAGGCCTCGCGCTTGCTGCCCGCACTGGCCCGCCAGATCGATGCAGTCGTGCTGTGCGCAAAGCCCGGCGCCGCGCCGCCGGTCTGGCTGGCGGCACTCGGCCGGCCGGTGCTGACGCTGCACGACGCCCCGCGCGCCGATGCCCCGGCGCTGGCACTGGCGGCGCTGGACGATGGCTGGCTGCGCCAGGGCCGCCTGTGGCCCGCACTGCAAGTGCTGCTGCCCGGCGACGCACGCCTGAAACGCGTGGCCGACGCCTGGCGAGCGAGCGAGCGCTTGCGTCTGTCGGGTGCCATGCAGGTGCTGGCCGATGCCCTGGGCCGCATCGCCGTGGCGCGTGTCGAGCTCGCCACCGATACCGCGGCGGACGCCGAGGCGACGGCGCGCGCCGCGCTGACGCAGTCGCTCGAAGCCGAGCTGCGCGACACCGGCCGACGGCTGGCCGTGATGCTCGGGCGGGCCGACGACACCGCCTTGCCGGCCAGCGTGGGCCGCGACGCCGCGACCTTGCACGCGCGCTTGCCCGAAGCGCGCGCGGCGCTGGTCGGCGGCGCTGCAGCCGGTGCGATCACCGGCCTGAAGGCCGACCTGCTGAGCGGCGGCCTGACCATGGGTGCCGGCGCGCTCACGGGCCTGGTGCTCGGTGCGCTGGGATCGGCCGGCGTGGCGCGCGGCATCAACGCGGCGCGTGGCACCGAGCGCAGCCACGTCAGCTGGAGCGACGCGGTGCTGGACGATCTGGCCTGGCAGATGCTGCAGGCCTATCGGGCATGGGCGTATTCGTCGACAGCGGACTCGGCGCAGACGCACCGGTCGCCAGCGGGCGCGTCGACGCTGGCCGACGTCTGGCGCAGCCGCGACGAACGCCTGGCGCGCACGCAAGCTGCCGCCGAGGCCACGCGCCTGGCAAGCGCACTGCAGCCGCGCCTGGAGGGCTGGCTGCGGCAGGCCTTGGGCGGCCCGTAAACTGGCGCCATGAAGATCCTGATCCTCGGCGCCGGCCGCGTGGGCGAGAGCGTGGCCGAGAGCCTGGTGTCCGAGCGCAACGACATCACGGTGATCGACACCGACCCGGCGCGCCTGCATGCGCTGCAAGACCGGCTCGACCTGCGCGGCGTGGTCGGCAACGGCATCCAGCCCAGCGTGCTGCAGGCCGCCGGTATCGAGGACGCCGACATGCTGATCGCCTGCGCGCCGCTGGACGAGACCAACCTGGTGGTGTGCAAGGTGGCGCACGACCTCTTCAAGGTGCCGACCACGATTGCCCGGCTGCGCAGCCCCGAGTTCGAGAACGGCAGCGCGCTGCTGGGCAAGGACGGCTTCGCGGTCGACCAGGTGATCTGCCCCGAGCAGAGCGTCACCGCCTACGTGCGCAAGCTGATCGAGTACCCCGAAGCGTTGCAGGTGCTGGAATTTGCCGATGGCCTGCTGAGCCTGATCGCGGTGCGGGCGGTGGCCGGCGGCCCGCTGGTGCAGCACAGCCTGGCCGAGATTCCCAAGCTCG
Organism: Rubrivivax sp.; assembly: GCA_031427055.1. Classification (GTDB taxonomy): domain Bacteria; phylum Pseudomonadota; class Gammaproteobacteria; order Burkholderiales; family Burkholderiaceae_C; genus Rubrivivax. The sequence continues at coordinate 1,334 of JANPMR010000627.1, read as the reverse complement.
TGCCCGATGCCGAGATGCGCATCGTGGCCATCTACCGCAAGGACAAGGTGGTCGGCACCCTTGACGGCGCCACGCGCATCGAGCCAGGCGACGAGGTCTTCGTGCTCGCCGCCACCGAGCACATCCGCACCGTGCTGGGCGCACTGCGCAAGATGGACCGGCCGGTGAAGCGGGTGATGCTGGCCGGCGGCGGCAAGGTGGGGCTGCGCCTGGCGCGCGAGATCCACGGCGACTACCAGCTCAAGCTTATCGAGAGCAACCGCGCGCGTTGCGACTACCTGGCCACGCAACTGCCCAGCAGCGTGCTGGTGCTGCACGGCGACAGCACCGACGAAGACCTGATGGAGGACGAAAACGTCCGCGAGATGGATCTCTTTCTGGCGCTCACCAGCGACGACGAGGACAACATCATGGCCTGCCTGCTGGCCAAGCGCATGGGCGCGCGGCGCGTGCTGGCGCTCATCAACCGCAAGGCCTACGCCGACCTGGTGCAGGGCACCGAGATCGACATCGCGATAAGCCCCAGCCACACTGTGCTGGGCGAGCTGCTGGCCTTTGTGCGGCGCGGCGACGTCGAGGCCGTGCACAGCCTGCGCCGCGGTGCGGCCGAGGCGCTGGAGGGCATCGTGCGCGGCGACCGCCAGACCTGCCGCATGGCCGGCCGGCGCGTCGAAGAGCTCGACCTGCCCGATGGCGCGCAGATTGGCGCCATCGTGCGCGGTCTGCACCGTGCCGACGGCAGTGACGCGGTGGACGCGCAGCCCGAGGTCATCATGGCCCACCACGACACCGTGATCCAGCCGCACGACCACGTCATCGTCTTCATCCCGCGCAAGCGCAGCATCAAGGCGGTGGAGAAGCTGTTTCAGGTCAGCGCCACCTTTTTCGGATGAGTGCCAAGCCTTGGGGCCGATCCGTTGACGCGCTGCACTTGAAGCATCCCCTTTGAAGTACTACCTGCCGGTCGTCGCCGTGCTTGGCGGCGTGCTGATGCTGTTTGCGCTGACCATGCTGGTGCCGCTGGCGTTTGCCTTTGTCGGCCAGGACGCCGCGCTGGCGGCCTACGACAAGGCCATCCTCATCACCTTGGCCTGTGGTGCAGCGCTGTACCTCGGCGCCCGCAAGCGCGGCCCACGGCGCGAGCTGCAGCCGCGCGACGGCTTCCTGCTGGTGACCCTGGTGTGGGGCGTGCTGCCGGCCTTCGGCGCGCTGCCGCTGATGTTTCATCTTCCCGCGCTGAGCTTCACCGACGCCTACTTCGAGGCCGTCTCGGGCCTCACCACCACCGGTGCCACCGTGCTCACCGGGCTGGACGCGCTGCCGACCTCGATCAA
>JANPMR010000626.1:0-8379 GCA_031427055.1 Rubrivivax sp. | reverse complement strand
CCCGATTTGGCGTGTTGTGGACGGCCGCCGTCGTACTGCCATGGGCCACGAGCGCCGCGATGGCCGCGACACCGGCCGAGTTGCTGGCCGCCTACAGCGCGCAAGCCGGCAGCGCCGGATCGCCCGAGCGCGGGCAGGCGTTCTTCACAGCCACGCGCAAGAACGACCTGAACATGAATTGCGCGTCTTGCCACGGCAGCGTGCCCACCAGCAGCGGCCGCCACGAACTGACCGAGAAGCGCATCGCGGCCCTGGCACCGGCGGCCAATTCGACCCGCTTCACCGATGCCAAGAAGGTCGAAGGCTGGTTCTCGACCAACTGCAGGGACGTGCTGCGCCGCGACTGCACGGCGCAAGAGAAGGCCGACGTGCTGGCCTGGCTGATATCGCTCAAGCCTTGATCGGCCGCAAGGCCGGGCCGAGGCAAAGCGGCAGCGGCGTCAGGCGTCCGCTTCGGGCAGGCGCACCAGCGTGACGGGCACCGGGCTGTGGCGCAGCAGCGCCATGGCCACCGTGCCGATGGCCCTGGCGCTGGCGCCCTTGCCTTCGCTTGCGCCCGTGGCGCCCGCCACCACGGCATCGCAGCCGTAGCGCTCGATCAGGTCGACCAGCACATGGCCCGGCTCGCCGCCGGCGACTTCGGCCTCAAAGCTGTGCCCGGCGGCGTCGAGCAAGGCGGATGCCTCGGCAAGCATGTCGGTACCGGCCTCGGTGCGCACGGCGTCGAGCACGGCCGGGTCGTGCGCCACCACCACTTCGTACAGCGAGGGCGGCTCCTGCACGGTGGCCAGCACGAACTCGACGGCGAGCCCCTCTCGCGCCCATCGCAAGGCATGCTGCACGGCCGCCAGCGCCGCCGGCGACCCATCCACGGCAAGCAGGATCTTCATCAGTGACTTTCAACGCTGAACATGGGCCGAAGCTTACGTTGTGGCAGCCGCCCGTGTCTTGCGCTGACGCCAAAAGGCTTGATCACTGTCAACGGCCCTCTCTCAAGGAAATGGGGCTTTGCCACTTTCCTTGAACCCCCGCGGGGGGCGGGCTGGGCGCGGCCCGGCCTTGGGGTGCTCAGTACCGACCCGTGATCCCCGCCACGCGCAGGTAGACGTTGGCGACCCAGGCCACCAGCGCCCGCTTGGACCAGCCGCGCCAACCTCTGCCGATCAGTGCGCCGGTGACCTCGCGCGATTCAGCGAAGGCGGCCTCTAGCCGGCCGGCCAGTGCGGCGGCAAAGCCGGCGTCGCGCACCATGACGTTGGCTTCCAGGTTGAGCAGCAGCGACAGCGGGTCGATGTTGGAGCTGCCCACCGTGGCCCACTCGCCATCGACCACCGCCACCTTGGCATGCAGGTAGGCCGGCGTGTACTCGAAGATGCGCACGCCATTGGCGCGCAATTCGTCGTACAGCGCTTGGGCGGCCAGCGCAGCGATGCGGTAATCCACCTTGCCCTGCAGCAGCAGGCGCACCGCCACGCCGCGGCGTGCCGCATGGCGCAGCGCGCGGCGGAAGGCCTGGCCCGGGTAGAAGTACGACACCGCGATGTCGATCCGCGTGTGGGCCTTGCGAATCGCCTCGACGTAGCTGCGTTCGATGATGCGACGCTGGCGCAGGTTGTCGCGCACCAGGAAGGCGGCGCGCATCGGACGGGTGTCGATGTCGGCGTCGGGGTCGGCAGCCTCCGGGGCGCGGCCGCGCAGCACGCGCACCAGTGCCGCCGCCTCGCGCAGGGGCGCGCGGCTGCGTACCAGCTCGCGGACCTCTTCGCGCCAGGCACTGGCCAGGTGCGCGCGCGCCCACATCGCGCGCGCCGTGGCCTGCACCGACTGGGCCAGCGGGCCTTCGATGGCCACGGCGAAGTCGAGCCGCGGCGTATCGGTCCAGCCGTGGTTCAGGTCGTGACGGTCGTCGATGAGGTTGATGCCGCCGACGAAGGCGATCTGCCCATCACAGACGCACAGCTTCTGGTGCAGGCGGCGCAGTTGCCCGGGCTGCAGCCAGGCGTACCAGCGGTCGAGCGGCCGGAAGACCTCGAGCCGCACGCCGCTGCCAGCGAACAATGCGCGCACGCTGGGCATCACGCCCAGCGAGCCAAAGCCATCCACCACCACGTGCACGGCCACGCCGCGTGCGGCGGCGCGCCCGAGGGCCTGCGCAATGCCGGTCGCAGCCGGGTCATCGTGATAGATGTACGTCGCCAGCCAGATGTCCTGGCTCGCGGCGTCGATGGCCTGGCACATGCGCGGAAACAGCGCGTCGCCGCCCTGCAGCACGTCGATGCGGTTGCCGCCGGCAAAGCGCGGCACCGGCACCCTGGCCCAACTGCGCAGGCGAGCCAGGTCGGTAGTCATGTCAGTACCGCCCGGCCGTTCCGAAGGTACTGTCCGCCCCCTTGGGGGGCAGCGAACGAAGTGAGCGTGGGGGCTGTTTCATCTCAACCCGGCTCCAGCTCGGCCACCAGCGGCAGGTGGTCGGACATGCGTGCCCAGGCCATGCCGCGTGGCACCAGCATCGAGCGGCAGGCCAGGCCGCGCAGGTAGAAGCGGTCGAGCGCGAACAGCGGCGCCAGCGACGGAAAGGTGGCCGGGCGCGGGCGCCGCGCGCCGTCCACCACGGCGCGGGCGAGACCCAGCTCGTGCATCGCGGGGTCGAGTCGCTCGCCCCAGTCGTTGAAGTCACCGGCCACCACCAGCATCTCGCCGGGTGGCACCTCGGCCTGGATGAAATCGGCCAGGCGCTGCACCTGGCGCACACGGCCGCTGTGCGCCAGGCCCAGGTGCACGACCACGGCGTGCACGGTGGTGCCGTTCCAGGTCACGGGCACATGCAGCAGGCCGCGTTGCTCGAAGCGGTGGTCGCTGACATCGTGGTGGCCGATGTCGCCCAGCGGCCAGCGTGACAGCAGCGCGTTGCCGTGCTCGCCGTGGCGGGTGATGGCGTTGGTGCGGTAGGCGGCCTCGTAGCCCGGCGGCGCCAGGAACTCGGCCTGGCCTTGCGCCGGCCAGCCGAAGGAGGTGCGATCAAAGTGCCGCGATTCGCGGTGGTGAAACAGCCGCACCTCTTGCAGAAACACCAGGTCGGCGTCGAAGGACTCCACCGCCAGGCCCAGGTTGTGGATCTCCAGGCGCTTGCGCGGCCCCACGCCGCGCACACCCTGGTGGATGTTGTAGGTGGCCACACGCAGCGCGCCGATGCCGGTGTAGGGCGGCAGCTTCGTGCTCGGGGCGTGGCGCAGGCTCATGTCGCGTAGCGGGGCAATTGCAGGATGGCCGCGGCATTGCTGGGCGAGAAACAGCGCGCGGCCGCGTCACGCCAGGGCAGCCAGACATGCGCCAGGTGTTCGCGCGGTGCCAGCGTCACTGGCGTGCCGGCGTCGACCGTGAGGCCGAAGACGTGCTCGGTGTTGTGGGTGACCCCATCGGCATAGCGATGGCGCCAGACCGCGTAGATCTCGTACACGTTCTCGATCTCCCAGTCGCGCAGCGCGCCGCCGGCAATGCCGGTTTCCTCGAGCACCTCGCGTCGCGCGGTCAGCAGCAGCGGCTCGTCCGGCGCATCGAGCGAACCGGTCACGCTCTGCCAGTAGCCTGGCTTGTCGGCGCGCTCGATCAGCAGCACGTCAAGCGCCGGGGTGTGGATCACCACCAGCACCGAGCGCGGGATCTTGAAGGGGCGGCGTTCAGACACCGCTGATGACCGCATCGAGGGCGTCGATCAGCGTCGCAGCGGCATCGCGAAGCGAGTCCACCGGCCGCATCAGCATGCCCCGGGGCAGGGCTGCCGTGAGACGCGGCGCCAAGTGCAGGCGCTCACCAGGTTCGGAACTCTTCGTTCCAGAGGCCGTACTGCTCGACGCGGCGGTTGTTCGCATCCACCCATTCTTTGTGTCGGGCGTAGAACTCGTCAGCCGTTCTGGGCGGCGGGGGCTCTGCGGGCGAACCCTTGCCGGCAGCCACCAGCGCGTCGTACTGCGCCGCCGACAGCAGCACGCTGTGCCGGCGCCCCGACTTCTCGATCACCACGGGCTCGCGCTGGCAGTGTTCGAGCATCTGGCCCAGGCGGTTCTTGGCTTCGGTGGCGGTAACTTCCATGGTCGGGCTCCACAAAGGAACCCAGCCATTTTAGCTAATCCATCGGCGCCAGGCCGCCGTCAAGCACCCGGCGTCGGGTTGCGCATGCGGATGTGCAGTTCACGCAGCTGCGCCTCGTCCACCAGGCTCGGCGCGCCGGTCAGCAGACATTGCGCGCGCTGCGTCTTGGGGAAGGCGATGACATCGCGAATGCTCTCGGCCCCGGTCATCAGCGTGGCGATGCGGTCCAGGCCGAAGGCCAGGCCACCGTGCGGCGGCGCGCCGTACTGCAGCGCGTCGAGCAAGAAGCCGAACTTGATGCGCTGCTGCTCGGGCGAGATGTTGAGCGCCTCGAAAACCTTGGACTGCACGTCAGCGCGGTGGATGCGCACCGAGCCGCCGCCGATCTCCCAGCCGTTGAGCACCATGTCGTAGGCCTTGGAGATGCAGGCGCCGGGGTCCGTTTTCATCAGCGCCTCGTGGCCGTCCTTGGGCGCCGTGAAGGGGTGGTGCACGGCGTTCCAACGCTTGCCTTCTTCGTCGTACTCGAACATCGGAAAGTCCACCACCCACAGCGGCGCCCACTTGTCCTCGAACAAATCGTGGCTGCGGCCGAATTCGCTGAGGCCGATCTTCAGGCGCAGCGCGCCCAGCGCGTCGTTGACGACCTTGGCCTTGTCGGCGCCAAAGAAGATGATGTCGCCGTTGCAGGCGCCGGTGCGCGCGATGATCTCGGCAATCGCCGCATCGTGCAGGTTCTTCACCAGTGGGCTCTGCAAGCCTTCGCGGCCCTTGCCGGCGTCGTTGACCTTGATCCAGGCCAGACCCTTGGCACCGTAGATCTTGACGAACTCGGTGTAGGCGTCGATCTCGCCACGGCTCATCTCGGCGCCGCCTGGAATCCGCAGCGCCGCCACGCGCCCGCCCAGCGTGGTGGCCGGCCCCGAGAAGACCTTGAAGTCGACCGTCTTCATCACGTCCGTGAGCTCGGTGAACTGCAGCTTGACGCGCAGGTCGGGCTTGTCACTCCCATAGACGTGCATGGCGTGCGCGTAGGTCATCTCGGCGTAGACCGGCAGCTCCAGGCCCAGCGTCTTGCGGAAGACGCTGCGGATCATGGCCTCGGTGATGGCGCGGATCTCGGCCTCGCCCAGGAACGAGGTCTCGATGTCGATCTGCGTGAACTCGGGCTGGCGGTCGGCGCGCAGGTCTTCGTCGCGGAAGCACTTTGTGATCTGGTAGTAGCGGTCGAAGCCGGCCACCATCAGCAACTGCTTGAACAGCTGCGGGCTCTGCGGCAGCGCGAAGAAGTGGCCGTCGTGCACGCGCGAAGGCACCAGGTAGTCGCGTGCGCCCTCGGGCGTGCTCTTGGTGAGCATCGGCGTCTCGATGTCGATGAAGCCCTGCTCGTCGAGAAACTTGCGCACCTCGATGGCCACGCGGTAGCGCAGCATCAGGTTCTTCTGCATCTGCGGGCGGCGCAGGTCGAGCACGCGGTGCGTCAGGCGCACGGTCTCCGACAGGTTCTCGTCGTCCAGCGGGAACGGCGGCGTCACGCTGGCGTTGAGCACTTCCAGCTCATGGCACAGCACCTCGATCTTGCCGCTCGTGAGGTTGACGTTTTCGGTGCCGGCCGGGCGTGCGCGCACTTTGCCGATGACCTTCAGGCAGAACTCGTTGCGCACGACCTCGGCGGTCTTGAACATGTCGGCGCGGTCGGGGTCGCAGACGATCTGCACCAGGCCTTCGCGGTCGCGCAGGTCGATGAAGATGACGCCGCCATGGTCGCGGCGGCGGTGGGCCCAGCCCATCAGGGTGACGGTCTGGTCCATCAGCGCTTCGCTGACCAGGCCGCAGTAGGTGGTTCTCATGATGTCACTCCAGGGGACGCTCGAATCGGGGGGGTTACTTGGCGGTGCCACGGCGCTGTTTCGGGCTAGTGCGGGCTGGTGCGCGGTGCGCGCAGGCCCGTCAGGGCTGGCCGGTTGCCGGACCGGGCCAGCCCGGTCAATTTCGCGCGGTGTCGCTCGACAGCGCGGGCAACGCGGCCGGGGCGTTCTCGGGCGCCACGACGCCCATCGAGATGACGTACTTCAAGGCCTCGTCGACGCTCATGGCCAGCGCCAGACAGTCGCTGCGCGGCATCATCAGGAAGAAGCCCGAGGTCGGGTTGGGCGTGGTCGGCACGTAGACGCTGACAAAGTCGCCCGGCAGGTGCGTGGCCACCTCGCCGCCAGGCTTGCCGGTGACAAAGGCGATGGTCCACGATCCGTGGCGCGGGTACTGCACCAGCACGGCCTCGCGAAAGGCGTTGCCGTTGCTCGAGAACAGCGTGTCGGAGACCTGCTTGACCGAGTTGTAGATGCTCTTGACGATGGGGATCTTGCCCATCACCCGGTCCCACTGGCGCAGCCACCACTGGCCGACGATGTTGGCGGCAAACACGCCCGTCAGAAGCAGGCCGGCGGCCATCGCGATGACCCCCAGGCCGGGCACATGGCGCAGCTGATCGATGCCGGCGCGCGCCGATTCGGGCAGCACCGCCTGGGTGGCCGAGAGCAGCCACGCAAACACGCCGTCGAGCATGCCCAGCAGCCAGCTCAGCACCCAGATGGTGATGGCCAGCGGCAGCCAGACCAGCAGGCCGGCGACGATGTACTTCTTCACGATGACGGCGTCAGGTGCCGGCGGCCGGCGCGGGCGCCGCTGCCGGAGTGGGCGCGGCCGGTGCCGGTGTGGGCGCGGCGGGGGCGGCAGGGGCGGCACCGTCGGCGGGCTTGGCGGCTGCCTTGTCGGGCGCCGGCGGCACCGAATCGCCGTCCTTCTTGGCGTCCGGCGGCTTGTTGCCGCCGCGGAAGTCGGTCACGTACCAGCCCGAGCCCTTGAGCTGGAAGCCCGCGGCCGTGACCTGCTTGGAGAAGGCCGCGGCGCCGCAGGCCGGGCACTCGGTGAGCACCGGGTCCGACATCTTTTGCAGCACGTCCTTGGCGTGGCCGCAACTCTCGCAGCGGTAGGCGTAAATCGGCATGTGACAACCTGGTTTCAGTGGGTGGCCGGCCGGCGCAGACGCAAGCCGCAGCTAAACCCTTGATTCGAAAGGCGAAATTATAGGCTGCCGGCAGCTTGCCTTGCACTGCAGCATGGGCGGTGTCAGGGCAGCAGCCAGCGGGCGGCCAACGCTCCGGCCACGAAACCGGTCAACGCCCACAGCAGGCCCTGCAGCAGCCGGTTGGTGCGGCGCTGCTCGGCCAGCATGGCCAGCAAGGCTTCGCCGTCGCCAGATCGCCCCTGCTGCCGCAGTGCGCGGTGCACCAGCCGCGGCAGCTCGGGCAACAACTGCGCATAGCGCGGGGCCTCGTTCTTCAGGCGATCGACCAGGCCGCGCCAGCCGATCTGCTCGTCCATCCAGCGCTCGAGAAAGGGCTTGGCCGTGGTCCACAGGTCGAGCTCGGGGTCAAGTTGCCGGCCCAGGCCTTCGATGTTGAGCAGCGTCTTCTGCAGCAGCACCAGTTGCGGCTGGATCTCGACGTTGAAGCGGCGCGAGGTCTGGAACAGGCGCAGCAGCACCTGGCCCAGCGAGATATCTTTCAGCGGCCGGTCGAACAGCGGCTCGCAGACGGTGCGGATCGCGCTTTCCAGCGCGTCGATGCGGGTGGCCGGCGGCACCCAGCCGCTTTCGACATGCAGTTCGGCCACGCGCTTGTAGTCGCGGCGGAAGAAAGCCGTGAAGTTCTGCGCCAGGTAGTCGCGGTCGTTGTCGGTGAGGGTGCCGACGATGCCGAAATCGAGCGCGATGTAGCGCCCGAAGGTGGCCGGCTCGACGCTGACCTGGATGTTGCCCGGGTGCATGTCGGCGTGGAAGAAGCCGTCGCGAAAGACCTGGGTGAAGAAAATCGTCACGCCGTCGCGCGCAAGCTTTCTCAAATCGACACCGGCCTCGCGCAGTCGAGCGGTCTGGCCGATCGGCACGCCGTGCATGCGCTGCATGACCATCACGCTGGGGGCGCACAGGTCCCAGACCATCTCGGGCACTTCAACCAGCGCCAGGCCGGCCATGTTGCGACGCAGTTGCGCGGCGTTGGCGGCCTCGCGCACCAGGTCGAGCTCGTCGTGCAGATAGACATCGAACTCGGCCACGACCTCGCGCGGCTTCAGGCGCTTGCCATCGACGCTGGTCCGCTCGACCCAGCCGGCCAAGCGGCGCAACAGCGCCAGGTCGCCCTCGATGGCCGACAGCATGCCCGGGCGCAGCACCTTGACCGCGACCTCGCGGCCGCCGTGCAGGGTGGCGAAGTGCACTTGGGCGATCGA
>JANPMR010000625.1:0-3937 GCA_031427055.1 Rubrivivax sp. | reverse complement strand
GACCGCGACCCCGGCTACGGCTCGACCTCGAAGATGATCTCCGAGGCCGCGCTGTGCCTGATGCAGGACATCGACCGCGAGGCCACCCCCGGCGGCGTCTGGACGCCTGGCGCCGCCATGGGGCTGTCGCTGGTGCGCCGGCTGCAGGCGCACGCCGGCCTGAGCTTCGCGATCAACGAGCCGTCGTAGCAAGCTGGCCGCGCAAAGGCGGGCCTTGTAAGGCCGCTGCCAGCCCAGAGGCGCCCACTCGGGGCATTCGAAATTTCATCAACAAGGAGACTCGATCATGACCAAGCGCGATGTGGTGGTACTGGGTGCAGCCCGTTCGGCCGTGGGAACCTTTGCTGGCGCACTGGCCGACATCGAGCCGGCCGAACTGGCCGGCACGGTGATGAAGGCGGCGGTCGAGCGTTCGGGCGTCGACCCCAAGCTCATCAACTACGTGACGGTGGGCAACACCATCCCCACCGAGAGCCGTTTCCCCTATGTCGCCCGCGTGGCGGCCATCCAGGCTGGGCTGCCGATGGACAGCGTGGCGATGTCGGTCAACCGGCTGTGCAGCTCGGGCCTGCAGGGCATCATCACCACGGCGCAGAACATCCTGCTCGGTGACTGCGACTACGGCGTCGGTGGCGGCGTCGAGGTGATGAGCCGCGGCGGCTACCTGAGCCCGGCCATGCGCAGCGGCGCCCGCATGGGCGACACCAAGCTCATCGACATGATGGTCGCCACGCTGACCGACCCGTTTGGCGTCGGCCACATGGGCATCACGGCCGAGAACCTGGCCGTCAAGTGGGGCATCACGCGCGAAGAGCAGGACCAGGTGGCGGTGGATTCGCATCGCAAGGCCGCTGCAGCCATCGCCGAAGGCCGCTTCAAGAGCCAGATCGTGCCCATCGTCAAGCAGACCCGCAAGGGCGAGGTCACCTTCGACACCGACGAGCACGTCAAGGCCGGCACCACGCTGGAGACGCTGGCCAAGATGAAGCCGGCCTTCAAGAAGGACGGCACGGTGACGGCCGGCAACGCCTCGGGCATCAACGACGGCGCCGCCTTCTTTGTGCTGGCCGATGCGGCCGTAGCGGCCAGCGCCGGCTACAAGCCGATGGCGCGCCTGGTGTCGTACGCGGTGGCCGGTGTGCCGAATGAGATCATGGGCGAGGGCCCGATCCCGGCCACCAAGATGGCGCTCAAGAAGGGCGGCCTGACGCTGTCGCAGATGGACGTGATCGAGAGCAACGAGGCTTTCGCCGCCCAGGCCATCGCGGTCTCGCGCGGGCTCGATCTGGACATGAGCAAGGTCAACCCCAACGGCGGCGCCATCGCCCTGGGCCACCCCATCGGCTGCAGCGGTGCCTTCCTGGCCACCAAGGCGGTGTACGAACTGCACCGCACCGGCGGCCGCTACGCGCTGGTGACGATGTGCATCGGCGGCGGGCAGGGCATCGCCGCGGTGTTCGAGCGGCTCTGAAACCCTCGAACTTGACGTCCAAGGACATCCCCGCCGCGCTGGCCGCGGCGCTGGACTACCTGCCGCGCTGGCTGGCCTTTCAGATGCGCGCGAACGAGCAGCCCGGCTGCTCGTTCGCCGTTGCATTGCACGGCCGCGTGGTGTCTGAATTTGCGCTCGGCCAGGCCGACGCCACGGCCAAGCTGACGCCGCGCCATCGTTTCCGCGTCGCGTCGCACTCCAAGACCTTCACCGCTAGCGCGGTGCTCAAGCTGCGCGAGCAGGGCCGCTGGCGGCTGGACGACCCGGTGGGCCGCTTTGTCGACGGCCTGCACCCGCAGGTGGGCGCGGCCACGCTGGCGCAGTTGCTCTCGCACACCGCCGGCCTGGTGCGTGACGGCGGCGACGCCGGGCAGTGGTCAGACCGCCGCCCCTTTCTGGACGAAGCCGGGCTGCGCGCCGACCTCGCCGCCGGCCCTGTGCTGCCAGTCAACACGCGCTTCAAGTATTCCAACCACGGCTACGGCCTGCTCGGCCTGGCCATTGCCAGCATCACCGGCGAGCGCTACACCGACTGGGTGGCGCGCGAGATCGTCGCCGCATCAAACCTGCGCGAAACCGCGCCCGATGCGCCCGACGCGTCGCTCGCCGCAGCCTGGCCCTTGGCCCGTGGCCACAGCGCCAAGTGGCCGCTGGGCCGCCGCGTGCAGATCCCCGGCGACAACTCCACAAACGCGCTGGCCGCGGCCACCGGCTTCGTCAGCACGGCGGCCGACCTGGTGCGCTTCTTCGCCAGCCTGGCGCCCGATGCCAAGACCAGCGTGCTGTCACCCGAGAGCCGGCGCGAGATGCTGCGCCGCCAGTGGCGCGACCCCTACGGCGCAGTCGAGCGCTGGTACGGCCTGGGCACCCTCAGCGGCAGCACGCCGGGGGCCGGGCCCGAGTGGGACTGGTTTGGGCACACCGGCGGCTTCCAGGGCACGCTGTCGCGCACGGCCTGCGTGCCGGCGCAGGGGCTGACGCTGTCGGCGCTGACCCACTCAGCCGACGGCCTGGCCGGGGTGTGGATCGACGGCGCGCTGCAAGTTCTGCGTGCCCACTTGCAGTACGGCGCGCCCACGCCGCGCACGGCCGCCTGGGCCGGGCGCTGGTGGAGCCTGTGGGGCGCTTTCGACCTGCTGCCGATGGCCGACCGCGTGCTGGCGGCCAACCCGGCGCTGCTCAATCCGCTGCAGGACGCGCCGCAGATCGAACCGGCGGACGCGTCAAGCGCTGACGGCGGCACCACCGACCTGGGCCGCATGACCCTGGCCGGCGGCTTTGCCAGCCACGGCGAGCCGGCCCGTCTGGAGCGCGACGCCCGCGGCCGCGTCAAGGCGGTGTGGCTGGGCGGCACGCGGCTGCAGACCGAGGCGCGCGCAGCCGCCGAACTGGCCCGGCGCTACGGCCCCGAATGACGGCCGCGCTGCCAGCGCCCGCCGGCCGGCCGTGCGTTCAAGGCAGCAGATCGGCCACCTGATCCCAGGCCTCGGGCGGCACGCGCCCTTCGTGGCGCGCGCTCACGCGGCCCTGGCGGTCGATGACCAGCGTGGTCGGCAGCCGGGCCGCGTCGCGCCAGGCCGTGGGCAGTTCGGTGTCGCCGCGCCACAGGCTGTGCACCGCGACGTCGGCGCCGCTGGTCTGGCGGCGCAGCCGGTCATAGGTCTGCACGTCGGTGCTGCGGGGGTCCAGGTTGACCAGCACGAGATCGAAGGGCTTGCCCTTCCAGCCCAGCGCGTTGGCACGCAGCTCGGGCATCTTGTCCAGACACACCGCGCAATCGGTGCGCCACAGCAGCACCAGCACCACGCGGCCGCGCTGGCGGGCGAGATCGAACTCGCGGCCGTCCAGCGTCTGGCCGCGCAGCACAGGCGCGGCGTCCTGTGCCTGCGTGGACGCCGGGGCAAGCAGGAAAAACAGAAGAGACAGGCTCGAGCAGAGCAGGCGCAGCGCAGCGTTCATCGGCCATAGGTCGCGCCGACGATCCGGAACTTACATCGATCACGGCGCGGCCTTGACAGCGCGGCAAGGCAGCGCCGTCAGTGCTGTCAGTGCCGTCAACGCACCCAGCGCGGCCAGCACCAGCAGCCAGCTTGCCGGCGCGGGGATCTGGGTCGGGCTGGACGTGAACGCCACGGCGCGGCCGTTGGCGTCGGCCGTCAGTTGCCATAGCTGCCCATCGGCCTCGCGTCGCACCTGGAATTGCAGCGCGGGGCGGGTGTAGGCCACGCTCAGCATCGTGTAACGGCCGTCACGGAACTCGGCGGGGTCGAGGCCGAACGAGATGTCGATCGGATCGACCAGGTGGCCGGAGTCGCCGCGAAAGACGTTGAACGGCTGCTGATCGATGTTGAGCGCGTCGTAGGTGACACGCAGGCCGGTGTCGAGCGCCGAGCCCGAGCTGAGGCCGGCGAACGGCGGGTAGACCAGCGTGACACCCTGCTTGAG
>JANPMR010000624.1:0-2589 GCA_031427055.1 Rubrivivax sp. | reverse complement strand
CTTCGCGCCCGAGATCGCGCTGCCGGCACTGGCGGCCATGCACAAGCGCCACGGCGCGCACATCTACGGCCGCTACGGCTTCTTCGCCTTCAACCGCAGCTTCACCTTCACCGACCTCAAGCTCACGCACGGCCGTGTCGTGCCCGGCTTTGGCTGGGTCGACAGCGACTGGCTGGGCATCGAGGTTGGCCCGCTGCTGCTGATGCTGGCCAACCATCGCGGCGAACACGTCTGGAAAGCGATGCGCGGCAATGCGCACCTGCTGCGCGGCCTGAAGCGCGCGGGCTTTCGCGGCGGTTGGCTGGGCTGACACTGCGGGCCATGACCGATTGCCGACGCTCGCCCCAGCCCGCCTGGACGCGCCGCGCCTGGCTGGGCGCGGCCGGCGCGGCGACGCTGGGCGCCGCCGGCTGCTCGCGCCAAGACGAGCGCACGCTGCGCTTCTGGGCCATGGGCCGCGAGGGCGAGGTGGCGGCCGAGCTGCTGCGCGACTTCGGGCGCGAGCGGCCCGACATCCGCGTGCTCGTCGAGCAACTGCCATGGAGCGCGGCGCACGAAAAGTTGCTGACAGCCTTTGCCGGCGACGCCACGCCCGACCTGGCGCAACTGGGCAACACCTGGCTGCCGGAGTTTGTCGCGCTGGGCGCGTTGGAGCCGCTGGACGGCTTGGTGAACGCAGGCATCAAGGGCGGCGACGGCATCGACGCGGCCGACTACTTCGGCGGCATCTGGGACACCAACCTCATCGACGGGCGCCTGTATGGCGTGCCCTGGTATGTCGACACGCGGCTGCTGTTCTACCGCCGTGATCTGCTGGCGCAGGCTGGCTTCAGCGCGCCGCCGCAAGATTGGGGGCAGTGGCTGGAGATGATGCGCGGCATCAAGCGCGTTGTCGGGCCGGACAAGTTTGCCGTGCTGCTGCCGCTGAACGAGTACGACCCGCTGGTGGCGCTGTCGCTGCAGCAGGGCGAGCCGCTGCTGCGCGACGGCGGCCGCTATGGCAACTTCCGCGGCGCGGGCTTCCAGCGCACGCTGGACTTCTATCTCTCGCTGTACGAGCAGAAGCTGGCGCCACCGGCCAGCAGCAACGAAATCGCCAATGTCTGGAACGAGTTCGCTCGCGGCTACTTCTCGTTCTACATCACGGGGCCGTGGAACATCGGCGAGTTCCGCCGCCGCCTGCCACCCACGCTGCAAAACGCCTGGGCGACCGCGCCGCTGCCGGGGCCGAACGGGCCCGGCGCGAGCACGGCGGGCGGCTCGAGCCTGGCGCTGTTTGCCAAGTCGCGCCGCAAGGAAGCCGCCTGGGCGTTGGTGAGCTATCTGTCACGCCCTGCGGTGCAGCAGCGCTTTCGCCAGCTCACCGGCAACCTGCCGCCGCGCCGCGCCGCCTGGGATGACGCCGAGCTGAGGGCCGACGTCCACACCCAGGCCTTTCGCGAACAGCTCGAACGCGTGCGCCCGGTGCCGCAGGTGCCCGAGTGGGAGCGCATCGCCACCGAGCTGCGCGTGCTGCTCGAACAAGTGGTGCACGGCAAGCTGCGCGCGCAGGACATGCCCGCCGAGATGGACCGCCGCGCCGACCGCATGCTCGAAAAGCGCCGCTGGATGCTCGATCGCAAGGTGGCCGCATGAAGAAGCGCCAGCTTGCGGGCTGGATGTTCGCCGGCCCGGCGCTCATCGCCATCGCGGTCTTCTTCGTCGTGCCGGTGGCCGCGGCGCTCTTGATGAGCCTGACCGACTTCGACATTTACGCCTTGGCCGACCTGCGCAACCTGCGCTTCGTGGGCCTGGACAACTACACCGCGCTGCTGGGCAACGCCCTGTTCTGGCAGGCGCTGTGGAACACCGTGATCTTTGTCGTGCTGGGCGTGCCGCTGAGCATCGGCGCGTCGCTCGGCGCGGCCATGTTGCTGCACGCCAAAGTGGCGCGCTGGCAGGGCTTCTTCCGCACGGCGCTGTTTGCGCCGGTGGTGACCACGCTGGTGGCCGTGGCCGTCGTCTGGCGCTACCTGTTCCACACGCGCTACGGCTTGCTCAACGCCGCGTTGGGATCGGTCGGCATCTCGCCCATCGACTGGCTGGGCGACCCCGCCTGGGCCATGCCGTCCATCGTGCTGCTCAGCGTGTGGAAGAACTTTGGCTACAACATGGTCATCCTGCTGGCGGCGCTGCAGGCCATCCCCGAAGACCTGTACGAGGCCGCGCGCCTGGACGGCGCCAGGCGCTGGGCGCTGTTCCGTTTCATCACCCTGCCGATGCTGGCGCCGATGCTGCTGGTGGTGAGCATCCTGACCATGGCCGGGCACTTCCAGCTCTTCGCCGAGCCCTATGTGATGACGCAGGGCGGCCCGGCGCAGCGCACGGTGACGGTGCTGTACCTGATGTACGAGGAAGGCTTCAAGTGGTGGAGCCTGGGCTCGGCCTCGGCGGTGGCCTTCGTGCTCTTCGTCATCATGTTCGCCATCACGCTGCTGCAACTGCGCGTCTCGCGCGCCACGGCATGAAGCTCGACGCCGAAACCCTGATGGTCAACGGCGCGCTCGTGCTGCTGTCGGCGGCGACGCTGTTCCCGCTGGCCTGGATGGT
>JANPMR010000623.1:0-1854 GCA_031427055.1 Rubrivivax sp. | reverse complement strand
ATCGGCGTGCCCCAGTAGCGCTGGCGGCTGATGCCCCAGTCGCGCAGCCGCCAGGTGGTCTTCTTCTCGCCCAGGCCGGCGGCATGCAGCGCCGCGGCGATGGCGTTGACGGCCAGCGTGTGGCTGAGGCCGCTGAAGTTGCCCGAGTTGATGGTCACGCCCTTGATCTTGTCGGCGTACCAGTCTTGCCAGTTGTCGTAGTCGAACTCTTCGCCATCGATGTGCACCACGTGCAGCATGTCGATGTCGTACTTGCGCGCAAAGGCGAAGTCGCGCTCGTCGTGCGCCGGCACGCCCATCACGGCGCCGTCGCCATAGCCCATCAGCACGTAGTTGCCCACCCACACCGGCAGCAGATCATCGGTCAGCGGATGGCGCACGTTCAGCCCGGTGGGCATGCCGACCTTTTCTCGCAGCGCCAGTTCGGCCTCGGTGGTGCCGCCCTGCTTGCACTGCTCGACGAAGGCGCTCAAGGCCGGGTTGCCGCGCGCGGCGTGGCTGGCCAGCGGATGCTCGGGCGCCACGGCGCAGAAGGTGACGCCCATCAGCGTGTCGGCGCGCGTCGTGAAGACGTACATGCGGCCGTCCTGCACGAGCGTGCCGTCGTCGCTGCGGATGTCGTGCGGGAAGGCAAAGCGCACGCCCTGGCTCTTGCCGATCCAGTGCTCCTGCATCAGGCGCACGCGCTCGGGCCAGCCGGCCAGGTAGTGCGGCGCCTTGGTGTCGTTGACGCCGGCCAGCAGTTCGTCGGCGTAGTGCGTGATCGCCAGGTAGTAGCCGGGGATCTCGCGCTTCTCGACCACGGCGTTGCTGCGCCAACCGCGGCCGTCCACCACCTGCTCGTTGGCCAGCACGGTCTGGTCCACCGGATCCCAGTTGACGATCTGGGTCTTCTTGTAGGCGATGCCCTTTTCGAGCATCTTCAGGAAGAACCACTGGTTCCACTTGTAGTAGCCGGGGTCGCAGCTGGCGAGCTCGCGCGTCCAGTCGAAGGCCAGGCCCAGGGGCTGCATCTGGCTTTTCATGTCGGCGATGTTGGCGCGCGTCCACTGCGCCGGCGGCACCTTGTTGTCCATGGCCGCGTTCTCGGCCGGCAGGCCGAAGGCGTCCCAGCCCATGGGCATGAGCACGTTCATGCCCTTCATGCGCAGGTGGCGGCCCATCATGTCGCCGATGGTGTAGTTGCGCACATGGCCCATGTGCAGCTTGCCGCTGGGGTAGGGCAGCATGCTGCAGGCGTAGAACTTCTTGCGCGAGGTGTCTTCTGTGACGCGGTAGGCGTCGGTGGCGGCCCAATGCGCCTGCGCGGCGGCTTCGACTTCGGCGGGGACGTATTTTTCGTTCATCCCCGGATTCTACGGAGCCCCTACCTCGGCGGCGCCTCGGTCACGAAGCCGATGCGCGTGAGGCCGGCGTCCTGGATCCAGCCGATGAGTTCGGCCACGCGGCCGTAGGGCACGGCGCTGTCGGCGCGCAGCTGCACCTCGGTGGCCGGGTCGCGGCGCGCCGCTTCGCGCACGCGCTGGCTGATCTGCGCGCGCGCGGTGGCGGGGTCCAGCGGTGTCTCGCCCAGGAACAACCGGCCTTGGGCGTCAAGCGCCAGCGCCACGAAGGCCGGCGCATCGCTGGCGCTGCCGGCCGTCGCCTTGGGCAGGTCGAGCTTGAGGCTGCTGCTGAGCAGCGGCGCGGTGATGATGAAGATCACCAGCAGCACCAGCATGACGTCGATCAGCGGCGTCATGTTGATCTCGCTCATCGGCTGCGAGGCCGGGTTGCGCTCTAACCTGCCAAATGCCATGTCAAACGGGCCCCCAGGCTTGTCGCTGCGCGCCTTCGCCACCCCCCAGGGGGGCT
>JANPMR010000622.1:0-2136 GCA_031427055.1 Rubrivivax sp. | reverse complement strand
ACGGCGTTTCGACATGACCGGAACCCCGGCCAGCGATGCCTTTGCCAGCGGATGGATGCAGTTGCGCGGTGCGCGCAGGCGGCGTGGCGTCGACCGCGGCTTCGTGCTCAGCGACCATGCCGACTGGCCGGGCCTGCAGAGCGCCATTGCCGCGACCGGCGCCGAGCGCGTCATCGTCACCCACGGTTTCGAAGCCGTCATGGTGCGCTGGCTGCAGCAGCAAGGCCTGCAGGCCGGCAGCTTCGCCACCGAGTACGGCAACGACGAGGCGGCCGACTGAGGCTTCAGTTCCGGCGGCCGCAGCAGTGCATCCGCGTGCGCGACGAGAAGCGCGACCGGATGGCCGCTTTCCCGGGCTTGGCACCCGCGCCCCGCCGCTATGGTCGGGCCATGCATGACACCCCGCTCACCGCCCTGGTGCTCAGTGGCGGCGGTGCGCGCGCCGCCTACCAGGTCGGCGTGCTGCGTGCCGTGGCGCGGCTGCGGCGCCAGGCGCTGGGGCCGCGCTCGCGGCTGAGCTCGCCCTTCGGCGTCATCTGCGGCACCTCGGCCGGCGCCATCAACGCCGCCGCGCTGGCCTGCCATGCCGACCGCTTCGACGCCTCGGTCGAGGTCGTGGCGCAGGTCTGGGAAAACTTCTCTGCCGACCAGGTCTACCGTGCCGATTCACTCGGCGTGGTGCGCACCGGCGCGCACTGGCTGACGATGCTGTCGGTGGGCTGGATCGTGGCGCGCTGGCGTCGCGTGCGGCCGCGCTCGCTGCTCGACAACACGCCGCTGGCGGCACTGCTGGATCGGCTGGTGGAGCTCGATCGGCTGCCGCAGATGTTCGAGCAGCGCGACCTGCACGCGCTGGCGGTCACGGCCTCGAGCTACAGCAGCGGCGAACACTTCACGTTCTACGACTCGGCCCGACCCATCGCGCCCTGGTTGCGTTCGCAGCGCGTGGCGGCACCGACGCGGCTGACGCCGGCGCACCTGCTGGCGTCGTCGGCCATCCCCTTCGTGTTCCCGGCCACCGAGCTCGAACACCAGGGCGTGCGCGGCTGGTTCGGCGACGGCTCGATGCGCCAGACCGCGCCGCTGTCACCCGCCATCCATCTGGGCGCGCAGCGGCTGCTCGTCATCGGCGCCGGGCGCATGCACGAGCCCACCGGGCGCACGCCGCCGCGCGGCGACTACCCGAACCTGGCGCAGATCGCCGGGCACGCGATGGCGAGCATCTTCCTCGACGCCCTGGCGGTCGACGTCGAGCGGCTGCGCCGCATCAACCGAACGCTGGCGCTGCTGCCCGAATCGGCGCTGGTCGACACGCCGCTGAAGCCCATCGAGCTGCTGGTCATCGCGCCCAGCCAGCGGCTGGACGACATCGCCGCGCGCCATCTCGGCTGTCTGCCGCCTGCCGTGCGCGCGCTGTTGCGCGGCGTGGGCGTGGGCGGCAAGGGCACGCAGGCGCGCGGTGCGGCGCTGGCCAGCTACCTGCTCTTCGAGGCCCCGTACACGCGCGAACTGATGGCCCTGGGCGAGACCGACACGCTGGTGCGCCGGGACGAGGTGCGGCAGTTCTTCGGCTGGCAAGCGCCGCCCCCAGGCATGCCCGGCTGGCGCGAAACGATGGCCGCAGAGCTCGACGTCTGCCTGTCCTGAGCCTTCAGGCCGCGCCTGGCGGGGGCGGCGCCAGTGTCAGCGTCACGCCGACCGTGTCGTCGGCGGGCTGGTCCTCGTCGTGCCGGAAGCCCATGGCCTCGGTCATCGCCAACATGCGCGTGTTCGCCCTGAGCACCGTGGCATGCAGCCGCTGCGTGCCGCGCTGGCGCAGGTAGGCGACCAGCTTGTCCATCAGCAGGCGGCCCAGCCCGCTGCCCTTGAGGTCCGAGCGCACCACGATGCCGAACTCGGCGCCGATGTTGTCGGGGTCGGTCACGGCGCGCGCCACACCCAGCGTTTCTTCCTCGCCCGTCGGGCCCGGGGCGGTGGCCACGAAGGCCATCTCGCGTTCGTAGTCGATCTGCGTCAGGCGGGCCAGTTCGGTGCGCTCGATGCTGCGCCGGCTGTAGAACACCCGCATGCGGATGTCGCGCAACAGGCGGGCTTGGGCACTGGCGCTACAGAAAGCGGTTGCTGATCTGCGGTAAT